>CBDUSZ010000019.1:0-23690 GCA_965370015.1 uncultured bacterium
ATCAGAAATAAGATTGATAGTGAACTCGTGGAAAACAACATCGACAAGGGAGATTTCATGGCACGCGGTGTGTTTGGACAAATGATCTATATCAATCGCCTGGCGCAGATGACCATCGTCAAACTCTCGACCTGGCCCGACTACATTAAGCCCGAATTTACCAGGAATTCGCTGTTGGCTTTCCGCGCAATCCGCGAAGCCCTGGCTTAATGCCGGGATGCCAATCTACCACAGAAGCTCAGGTCCTCCCGGCCACCATTTTAATCAACGCTTAGGTGATATTTTCGAGTCATTGATAATCTCCAAAATTATCCTGTAGGCGCAGTGTAGTCGGTATATCGATTTAACTTCCTTATAGAATTTTCAGCGATCAGCCAATACCAGATATTCCAATATACCCTTGCTTGTTCAGAAGTCGGCCATGAGAGGCCATTTAGAAAATTTCTATAATTAAGTTTCGTGTCCCCAGAACCCAGTCCATCGAATCATTCATCGATGACCATCGACCTTTACAGGACAATATCGAATTGCACGAAGCAGATTTCTGGAGTACTTCGCAAGCATCTTTTTTGAAACAGGAAAAAGATGACGATGCCGGCTAGGCTAAAATCGTCGATCAACTGACCGCGTTATTGCGTTATCCGCACAGCTAACGGAGGCATGTGCGACAGTGCTGGTCACATGACCAGGCACATAGTTCCCGCTTTAGTCTATGCCCGTAAGAAAATCTTCTACCACTGCATTGAATTCCTCCGGTTTTTCCAATGGCAGGGCATGTCTTGAGTCCTCGATCATTACCAATTTTGCCTTTGGCATGCGCTCAACATAGCCTTTCTTTTCGGCAATCGGCGTGTAATCCTGTTCCGAACCTATCACCAGCGTCGGACAGTCAATACCCTCGATTTGATCGGCTACACTCCATCCAATTATCGCTTTCATAGCCTCTCGGTAAGCCGGCGCGTCATTTTCTGCCCAGCGCTCTACAAACACAGTCCTCAAAGCTTCCTGCTCAGCCTTTGGAAATAGTCGTTGACTCAATACCTTCCCCATCTTGCGCATGCCCAACAACCTCACGATTAAAAATCGCTGCCAAACTTGCATCCGCTGTTTCAGCGTCTGAACGATATATTCCGGGCTGCTGTTGACGATCACCAGGCTGCGCGCCACTCCAGGCTGTAATACGGCCAATTGGAATGCAATCATTCCCCCCATCGAGATTCCTACTATATGTGCCGGACAAATCCCGAGTGCCTGCAACAGTTTTTTTGCATCCATCGCTAACAGCTGCATGCTATACGGGCCAGGAGGCTTGCCTGAATTCCCATGGCCACGCACGTCGTAAACGATTACCTTGTAGCGTTTAGCAAAGAAACGAGCCTGCTGCTCCCAGTCCCGGCTACTAGAGCCTAATCCGTGAATAAACAATAAAGGTTCTCCATCACCATTTATTTCATAGTACAGATCAATATCATCGAGATTGAGTATTGGCATACACATCCTCCATTTTTATTCTTTACATTAACATGGATGAACCAGGACGTAATAGCGAGAAAGCGTTGTGCCTACTGAGATTCTCCTTGGATTTGATGGTTAAGTTGTCAATACTCTTTATACGCCTTATAAAATAGAGGACGGAAAATGAGAAAAGAAAAAGACGCACTCGGTGAAGTGATGGTTCCCAAAGACCGCTACTTCGGCGCACAAACACAGCGGGCATTAGAGAACTTTCGCATTGGCATCGAACGCTTCCCGGTTGAGATCATCCATGCACATGCCTTAGTAAAGAAAGCGGCAGCACGTGTCAATAATAAACTTGGCTCGCTCAGTGATGAACTGGCGGCAGCGATTGAAGCAGCTGCGGACGAAATCATCGCGGGCAAGCTGGATGGTCACTTCCCGCTAGTTATATGGCAGAGCGGTAGCGGCACGCAATTCAACATGAATGTGAACGAAGTAATTGCTAACCGAAGCATCGAGATGTTAGGCGGCACTATCGGTAC
The DNA here is from genome assembly GCA_965370015.1 of uncultured bacterium. Taxonomy (GTDB): domain Bacteria; phylum Pseudomonadota; class Gammaproteobacteria. The sequence continues at coordinate 2,001 of CBDUSZ010000019.1, forward strand.
AAAGTCACCGGTGCACCCAAACGATCATGTGAATATGGCGCAGTCAACTAACGACACGGTGCCAACTTCAATTCACATCGCGGCCGTCGTCACCACTACTGAAAAGTTGCTACCCGCTGTCTATGAACTGGCAGATGCCTTTGCCGACAAGGCGGAAGCATTTAAAAGCATCGTTAAGATTGGTCGGACACACTTGCAGGACGCCACACCGCTTACGGTCGGCCAGGAATTTTCCGGCTATGTCGCACAATTACGGCAAGCGGGTGGCGCCATCGAAACCAGCATCGACTGGCTTCATGATTTGTGTGTCGGTGGAACTGCCGTAGGAACAGGGATGAACACAGATCCGAGATACGCGCAGATGATGGCCGACGAGATTGCTACAATTACTGGGCATCCTTTTCGCTCAGCGCCCAACAAATTTGCCACAATGGCCGCTCACGACGCTGTCGTCAACGCCTCTGGTGCGCTGAAGACACTTGCTTGCGCGCTGATGAAAATCGCTAACGATGTGCGCTGGCTGGGCAGTGGCCCACGCAGTGGCCTTGGTGAATTGATTCTACCAGCCAACGAGCCAGGCAGCTCGATCATGCCGGGCAAGGTTAATCCCACTCAATGCGAAATGGTAACCATGATCGTGTGCCAGATTTACGGTAATGATGCTGCAATTGGCATGGCCGGATCACAGGGAAATTTCGAGCTGAACGTCTACAAACCACTGCTCGCCAACAGCCTGCTTCAATCGATCAATCTGTTAGCGGACGGATGCCGGTCCTTCCGTGAAAACTGCGTTGTCGGAATCAAAGCTAACATTAAACGCATCGACGAGCATGTCAACAATTCGCTGATGCTGGTAACCTCACTGAACAGCCACATCGGCTATGACAAGGCTGCACAGCTGGCACTCAAGGCGTGGCGCGAAGAAAAGACACTCAAACAGGCCGCACTGGAGCTGGAATTCCTTACCGAAGAGCAGTTCACAAAGTGGGTACGTCCGAAAGACATGACCGGGCCGAAATAAGAAGTTGATATTTTAAACCCTGGCGCCTGGCTACTGTTCACTGCAATATGGAACCAACAACTTATTATTTGCTACAGGCGATTTTCATTAATTTTTTAACACCCGCTCGTGCTCTTCCCGTTCGACCACTAGCTTTTCTGCCGGGTCGCGATCCGATTCAAGGCGCTGCCTGCCTTGAACCACTCGATCTGCTCGGCGGTCAGACTGTGTCTTGCCTCAAAGCCGTGGGTACTACCATCGGCGTGGGTCAGCTCGAGCTGAACCGTCTTTCCGGGGGCCAGCTCATTGAGCCCCTTGATCGCGACTCTGTCGTCTTCCTGGACCTGATCGAAGTCGGTCGGGTTGAAGAATGTTAGTGCCAGGACGCCCTGCTTCTTGAGGTTGGTCTCGGCGATGCGCGCGAAGCTGCGTGCAATGACCGCCTTGCCCCCCATGTGGCGTGGCTCCATGGCCGCGTGCTCGCGGCTCGAGCCTTCTCCGTAGTTTTCGTCGGCGAAGACGACCCACCCTACGCCTTCGTTTTTGTAGTGGCGCGCGATGGCCGGGAACGACTGACCCGACTCGCCCGAGAGTTGATCCTTGCCCGTGCCCGGCTCATCCGTGAACGCGTTGACCGCGCCGAGGAACATGTTGTCGGAGATGTTGTCCAGGTGACCGCGAAAGCGCAGCCACGGTCCGGCGGCCGAGATGTGGTCGGTAGTGCATTTGCCACTGGCTTTGACCAGTATTGGCAGATCCTCGTAGTCGTTCCCGTCCCACGGATCGAATCGCTCGAGGAACTGCAGCCGCTTGCTATCCGCGGCGATCTCGACCTGGATGCCGGCCCCGTCGGCCGGGGGTTCGATGAAGCCTTCGACCGAGCTGGAGAAACCACCCGGTGGGAGCTGCTCGCCAACCGGCGGCTCGAATTGGAAGTCGCCGATGCGGTCGGTGAGCGGGTTGAAACCGAGCTCGCCGGAGAAGGTCATCGCGGTCACGACCTCGGGGCTCATCAAGAAACTCAGTGTTTCGCGGTTTTGATCGTTGCGACCTCGAAAATTGCGGTTGTAAGACGAGATGATCGTATTGGTGTCGCCCATCTCGATGTCATCACGTTTCCACTGACCGATGCATGGCCCGCAGGCGTTGGCGAGGACCGTCGCGCCGATGCCTTCAAACACCTCGAGCAAACCGTCGCGTTTGATCGTTTCGAGGACGCGATTCGAGCCCGGCGTGACCATGAGCGGGATACTGGTCTCGAGTCCGGCCGCGATCGCCTGCTTGGCCAGATGTGCGGCGCGAGTGATGTCCTCGTAACTCGAGTTGGTGCAACTGCCGATAAGGCCGTACCGGACCCTGGTGTCGTACCCGTTCTCTTTGGCGTCTGCGCCGAGCTGGGAGAGAGGGCGAGCGAGATCGGGGGAATGGGGACCGACGACCCAGGGCTCAAGAGTCGAAAGGTCGATTTCGACCACTCGGTCGTAGAACTTCTCCGGGTCGGCTTCGACTTCGGGGTCCGGGCGCAATAACTCCGCTCTTTCGTCGGCGAGCTTCGCCCACTCGGCCCGCTCGGTCGCTTCGAGATAAGCCTTCATCTTGTCGTCGTAAGGGAAAATCGAGGTGGTTGCACCATGCTCGGCGCCCATGTTGCAGATCGTGCCTTTGCCGGTGGCGCTGATCGTGCGCGCACCTGGGCCGATGAATTCGACGATGTGGCCGGTGCCGCCCTTGACCGTGAGCACCGACATGAGCTTGAGGATCACGTCCTTGGGACTGGTCCAGCCACTGAGCTCGCCGGTGAGCTTGACGCCAATGGCGCCAGGCCAGCGCAGACCGAAGTCTTGATCGGCCATAACGTCGACCGCGTCCGCGCCGCCGATGCCGATGGCGATCATCCCGAGGCCGCCGGCGTTGGGGGTGTGGGAGTCGGTACCGATCATCATGCCGCCCGGGAAAGCGTAGTTCTCGAGCACCACCTGGTGAATGATGCCGCTGCCGGGATCCCAGAAGCCGATGCCGTAACGCGAGGAGACCGTCTTGAGGAATTGATAGACCTCAGCGTTCTCGTCGTGGGCAGTGAGCAGGTCGTTGCGTGCACCGGTGTGGGCGCGGATTAAGTGATCGCAATGAACAGTGGTCGGCACCGCGACCTTATCCATGCCGGCGTGCATGAACTGCAGCATGGCCATCTGGGCGGTCGCGTCCTGCATGGCAACGCGGTCGGGGCGCAGACCTACGGAGCTTTTGCGCCGCTCTGGGGCTGGCTCTTCGCTCTCGATGCTCGGGAGGTGGCCGACCAAAATCTTCTCGGCGAGAGTGAGCGGGCGGCCCAGGCGTTGGCGGCCCCTGAGGATGCGTCGCTCGAGACGGTCGTAGGTCTTTCGGATCAAATCCAACATTTCAATCCCCTTGCTTCGAATCGGTGAACAAGAGACACGTTCCAGTGGTGATGGTGACAGGACCATAGCAGGGCTCGGCCACCACAACGTAGCCAGGCTCCTGGAGGTGCTCGAAATATAATAAGTATAAAAGCTATATTTCCATATATCCAGGAGTCTGCATGGCGGTGGATGCAGTCTAGCGCGAACTCGTCTCCCCCCAAATCCCTGTTAAACAGGAAAATACAGGGAATTAATCTTTAGTTAGCACCATAATATCGGCCATAGTCATTACTATTCTATTGAATAACCACGAAATTTAACACCAAGATATTTTTGGTTTTTTGTATTAACAGGGAATTATCAGGGATAAGGGTATTCACTTTCTTACAATGTGTACAAATTGAGAATAGTATCAAAGAGCAGGCGTTCAGGAATTATTGCTGTAGGTCTCAAACGTGCCCTTAGCGGACAATTCAAATCACTTGGTAGCGGGCACTTTGTCCGACTGCTTGCGTGTTGTTATGAGTTTTTTGTCCATGAAAACTCCATTTCCTTAGCTGTTTTTTCAGCCAGGTCCTCGCCATATAATTTGCTAACCAGATGCAGACTCATATCTATCCCCGCCGAAATTCCGCCAGATGTTAACAACTCACCTTCGTCTACCCAACGAGCACCTTCAATGACTTCAAGCCCAGGAAACATTCCCCTTAGATCGGAGATACATTCCCAATGAGTTGTTACTTTTTGTGTTTGCAAAACCCTAGCCTGCGCTAATAAAAACGCTCCTGTGCATACAGATGCCACTATTGATGATTTTTTTGCTTGTTTTGAAATCCAGTCAATGACAGTAGATTTGTTCATTTCATCGTCGTGAAAGCCTCCTACAACGATAAGAACATCGACTTTCGGATGGTCATGGAATCCATAGGCAGGAACAACTTGGTAGTCGCTTTTTGCGGTAACCACTTTCCCAGTTTCACCAATCAGAAATACATTGAAAGGCTCGTTCATTGACGCTTGCCGTAAGCGGCCGAGCGAAGCGAGGGCCGGCGACCGAAGGGAGCGAACTTAATGTGATTGTTAGGCCTATGTCTTCCCGGCCAGCGTGTTGCTCGTTAGTGTTTGCCGAGCTTTCCCAGTTCGCTCTCTAGTGAGCTGACCATTTTTTGGGCTGCACCCCTCACCGCTTGATCAACAGTTTGCGCCTGCTCGCTCACTGATTCCGGTTGGCGCCCAGCAAGTCTGACCTCCAGCAGACAGCGCTTGTCCGCCATGCCAGATTTGGCCGCGCTGTTCTCGTCACTCAAATGCACTTCAATCCGAGTGATTTTATCACTGAAGCGCGCTAACACTTGCTCTAGAATCGTCTCGACTCTGTGAGCAAGGGCCTCGTGCCCAGGGATATTCTTGTCCGTATTGATCTCGATCTTCATGTCAGTTATCTCCGGTCTTTCGTTCTTGTGATAAGCCTAACAGGTGATTATGTTGCTGGCACGAATATTGTGATATGCCGCTCTTTGTTCTCAGTATATTCCCATGCATGATTTTTTATATCAATGACCGCAATGTGCCGTTTGCAGAAGTTAATCCAGAATTTTTGAACATCGGCTATTGGGAAAGCTGATCTTGAGATTTAGCCCGATTACCCGGCTTAGTGCCTTGAGCGGGCCTCACTATTGAATAAATACATCGGCGGCTCGTTTCGATATACACTTGAAACCACCGTTTACTGGATCGGGAATTTCTGATAGATGCGATAGTGGGGTAGATGAATAGTGTGCTAGGGCAGCCTTGATCGCTATCCAATGCGAAACTACAAGGTTGTTCGTATTTTTCCCGTTAAAAATATTGATTCCAATTCTTTTACTATTCGATGCTGTAGTTCAAGTAATGTATCAGCTCCCGGCAGTTTGAATAAATCTGGTCTCTCCCAAAAAGCCATATATTCATCTGGATGAGATAGTGCGGTTTCCTGGCGGGTTTTACCTTCCCAGGGGCCCAAATTAATTTCTCGTAAGTTGTCTTTAATAGCGACTTCTACTTCCCTGTCTTTCAAGATAATTTCCATCGTGTCTCTTGCTCTTTTTAATGGGCTTACATATGCATGATCGATCGTAAACTGCTCAAGAGACTTCTTTACCTCGAGAGCTTGCTGGATCCCACCAGGGGTCAGCGGTGAATCTTTATTCCCTTGCAATCTGTTTTGCAGATTCCATTCAGTCTCACCATGCCTAACGAGGAAAATCCTTGTTTCTAGAGGCATTGTATGTAGCCAAACATTATATTTAAGGGGCCAACGGCCTCTTAATTAATATTAGGGGGTCGCAATTTAATTCGGGGTATCGCATGTTAAGGCAGCCAAGGATTATTTTCTCCTCGAATCATACATAATCTTTTAACTCAGTGTCGCTTTCTGTTAAGGGTTGTCCGACGCCTGTCCGCTGATCTTCGTGCCATCCTGCCAGTAGCATTGCTACGTGGACAGGCATCGGACAACCCTTAACAAGAGCCGCCACTCACCGTGGGCAATTCCGTGTAAGGAGGACTACCTAGGTAGTTTATAGTGAGTACCTGTTTAGTGTCTCACGCTTCGATAATGAGCTTGCTCTTAGGCTTCGAACAGCAGATGAGCACGCATCTGTCATCAGGTGGGTCCAAAGGTTCTTCAGTGTAATCTACCTCGCCTTCAACAAGTTCACACATGCAAGTGTGACATATCCCCGAACGGCAGCTGTAGGCAGGACTCAGTCCATGATGCTCAGCCAGATCCAGGATGGTCTCGAAGGAGTTGTCCCAGGGGACGGTGAGCCCGGAGCGTGCGAATGTCACCTCCATCTCGCCGGCCAACTCCTCTTGCGCGCTCCGAGCAGGCGCTTGGCCGCCAGGCGACCGGCCAAATCTTCCAGTTGCGCCTGGTTGAGCCCGGCATCAGTATGGGCCTGAAGCTTCAAGTCGAGCACCATCGGAGGTTGCGATCTGGACTCACGGACGTTTCAGGGGGATCGCCAAACGACGAGCAGGCACCCTGCCGAGCGATCATTGTGATTGCCGCAAGATTTCCCGAGTGGTCGCAAACGACGATGAGATCATTGTGCCTGTCTACCAACATTACGTCGTTTTGTTGCCTCAACCGTAGGTATTCCGCAGGTAATCTACGATATCACGCGACTCGGGCATCCATCGATCATCACCGTCGGGAGCGGTAATTCTCAATACCGGCACGGTCGCACGACCACGAACCTCTACCAGATCATCGAGCTGTTGCGAGTCCCGGAAAATATCCCGCAGCTCCACATCAATTCCTAGCTGGTCAATCGCGGACCTGACAATTGAACAATACGGGCACCCATTAAAATGATAAAGCGCCAACTTGTCCTTAGCCGGTATCATTGACGGCACAAATCGCTCGACAATTTCATTCGCATAGAATTCCGACCATTCGCTATCGGGTGACCGGGCCTCGTGCTCGTAATTCGCATTCATCAAACAATAGATCAAGCGGCTCCTGGTGAAATTCATGCCAAACTGCTCCGCAAACTTGTCCTTTGAATATTCTGCGTACCAGATTGGCCAATCCGGGTCGGCGCCATCGGTTGTTTCAAAAGCCCTGTGATGGGCGTGGCCGGTATCCTGCATTAGCTTGCTGATACCATCTCGAATTTCTGTATTCATAGTCGAGTCACCTTGTGTTCGTATTATTCAGCGCTATTGTCCCGCTCGAGTGATTTTATAGCGGGGTAGCATTTACAAAATATGCGCTCCGTGAAATAATTTTACTATGCGGAAATGTCATTTCCTGACCCTTGTTAACTCGTCGGGTGCCGTCTGTCTACCTTCTTCAAGGGGGCAGGCTCACATTCAGTACAAGCACGCGTATTTCCCGGCAGCGCCATAATACATTACGTGCCGGACATCATTAAACCCACATTGTGCGTGGTCTCTCATTCGGAACGATCAACGTACAATAGCCCAATCGAAGGCTTTCAGAGAGGGATGAGTACTGGCGAGTTCTGGAGTTCTGGAAGGTGAGTTCTGGGGGCACAATACTTAATTATTGAATCTTCGCGAATGAACCCACAGCCAATACCAGGCATTCCCATATACCCCTGCTTGTTCAGAAAACGGCCATTTCTTGCCTATTTCTTCTTTAGCCTGGACGACTGCTAACGAGAAAACCGGCCTTCATATTCTGGCTGCTAACCTCTGGGGTCGAGCCTTGTCAGGCATTTTCGGCAAGCTGGAAAATAATTAAATCTTGATGAATCATGACAATGTTTTGCGTTGCAAAACCCTACCTTTTTGCAATGGGCACTTTATACTTTAGTACTATTAACCCGGCGATAATATTTGTCGTATTCAGGAGAGACCGTGAGCGAACTTTCACAAAATGTAGAAATCATTGAATCCAGACTTCGTATTATGACATGGAATATTTGGTGGCGGTTTGGGCCATGGGAGCAACGTGAGCCAGCCATATTACAATGCATAGCCGATTTGAATCCAGATATCATCGCACTACAGGAGGTGTGGGGTGATGATGCGACCAATTTCGCTGAAAAAGTTGCTGATCGCCTCGGATACCAACATGTATTTGCTTCAAGTATGGAAATTAGAGAATCTAAATTTGGTAACGCGCTGCTGTCACGCTGGCCAATTGTGCGAGATGACTTCACCATGCTCTTCGGCGAAAAACAGACTGGAGAGGGAAGACTCGCCCTTTTCGCCGAGGTGAATGGTCCGCGCGGAAGCATACCAGTATTCAGTACCCACCTAAATTGGAAATTCGAGCAGAGCAATATTCGACAACGTCAGGTGACAGACCTGGCCCGTTTCGTAGATCAGAAGAGACCTTTTACATATCCTCCAATTGTGTGCGGCGATTTCAATTCAGAACCGGGCTCGGATGAGATAAGAATGCTCACCGGGCTGACTAACTGTCCGGTCGAAGATCTGGTGTTCCATGATGCCTGGACTGTCGCCGGTGGAGACGGCAGAGGCATAACCTGGGACAACCGCAATCCTTACGTGGTTGTCGAATTCGAACCCGATCGCCGGCTGGATTATATCTTTGTGGGAGGGCCTGGTCCCGGTGGCGCCGGACACATAGTGGATTGCAGTTTAGCTGGCAATAAACCAATAGATGGTGTCTGGCCGAGCGACCATTATGCGGTAGTAGCGGAATTGCGGTACTAATCCTTCCCAAAACGCTTAGATAGCATCAACTAACAGGAAAGAAATAAGTTCTGGAATAAGTTCACCATCCATCTAAAGACCTTGATAGCTGAGATCAAGATTTTATATGCTCAATGACGAAAAACACGCAAAAATTGGACGCCGGTCAAGACTGCTACAAAAACACCAATTTAAGAGACACTTCAGCTCATCAGGTTTAAATTATTTCGGTTATCGAAATACATCTTTCGCCGCATGGCCAAAGTGTTTAGTTTAATGGCATGCCTCTGATCTAGTATTTCCTGTCCACGTTCGTAATACACATCAGCAGGATGTCAGATTGTTCAGCGACTCATGATAGCGCTCATGGTTATAGTAAGTAATGAAATACTGAAGGTGTTCCTGTAATTCACCAGGCAGATAATAGTTGTTTAACAGGATCTACCGGGAGAGCTTGCCGCCTTTGGTATTTCCGGTGGTCTGGGAACGGGTATCAAGAAATTCTTTATGAGCCATCCGCCACTGGCTGAAAGAATCACTGCTCTGCGAGAGCTTAATCTATAAATGACCCTGTATACCGATTTATCGATTTTTAAGGGACCGTATTTATGATCAATGGGCCAGGGCATCGTGTGCCTAAAATTTGAAATTGGATTAATCCTTATTATTACTATGTAATTTTCCTTTGATTCTTACAGTAAAGTAGACAGGGTCATTTCCCCAGGTCAACACTGGTGTTGCGATGGCTAAGAAAATCAGGGAGGGTATTCACTCGCAACATCGTAGGCTACAGGAGGCTCTAGTATGCGAATGATTAGATTTTTAATCATAGGAATTGGACTTATTTTCAGCACTTTTATTTATGCTGGCGACCCGGCAGCCGGTGAAAAAAAATCGGCGTCCTGCGCAGCCTGCCATGGCTCCAGTGGGAATAGCACAAATCCCCTTTGGCCAAAACTTGCCGGCCAGCATGTTGCTTACCTTGAGAAACAAATGAAAGATTTTCGAGACGGTCGACGCCAGGATCCGCTTATGACACCCATGGCAGCCGCGCTCAGCGATACCGATATCGCAGATCTAGCTGCTTATTATGCGGGACTGCAACAAAAGTAAAAGTATTATCAGTCAGAAAATTAACACGTATTCGTTCAGTTTGAAAATTTGGCCTGCTTGGGCAGAGGTTTTGAGCCACACAGGCTAAGCATAAAAAACCAGATTAGGGAGCGACGAATGGAGACATGCGAGATTGTTCAACACGGATCAGCCCATAATACTTCGAGTAAGGCGCAGATTAGCGTGCGACTTTTGCAGAGTAGCATCCTCACCGGCGTTATATTAATCGTATTACTGGGTTTAAGCCCCGAAGCCGTGGCCGCGGAATTCGGACCAGTGCCGAGCGCGGAAGTCAACCAGGCTCGCGCTTTGCTTGGCAAGCGATTGTTTTTCGATAGTCGCCTATCGGGTGATACACAGCTGAGTTGTGCGTCCTGCCATCAGCCGGAAAATGGATATAGCGATGGATTAGCGCTTGCGCGCGCTTATCCCGGGTCGCTGCACTTTCGCAACACACCAACCTTAATCAATGTGGCTCTACGAGAGTCGTGGATGCATGATGGTCGGCTGGGTACGAATCTCAACGATGTAACCCGCGAAATGTTGACCGAAACTTACCTGATGAACATGGATATGCGGTTGATGCAGGAACGCGTCAAGCAAGATCCGGTGTACGTGCAAATGTTTAAAGATGCAGGCTTTGGCGAACCCAGTAATGGTGGAGTACGCAACGCGATACCCGAATACCTCAAGACCCTGACCTCGCGCGGTGGGGCATTTGACGAAGGCAAAATGAATAGGGCCGCCAAGCGCGGATTTAAATTGTTTAAAGGAAAGGCGAATTGCGCCAGCTGCCATAGTGGTAATCGATTCAGCGACGATCGCGTACATGTGACCGGGGTACCGGGCAACGACGATATCTGGAAAGACCCGATGCGCCACATTACGTTCGTGACCTACGCAAAATTCATGGGCGTTGAAAACTACATGAATTTACGCCATGACCCAGGAGCCTATATTCGCACCCACCAGAGCACGACGGATCGCAGTTTCCTGACACCTACCCTGCGTGAGCTAAAGCATACCGCGCCCTACATGCACAATGGCACCTTCAAGACGCTGTCCGATGTCGTGAAATTCTATAACGCGGGTGGCGGCGAGGCAGCCAATAAGAGTGATTTACTCGGACCGTTAAAACTATCCAGAAAAGAGCAGTCAGATCTCGTGTCGTTTCTGGATTCATTGAGTGGTGATCCGTTGACAAACGAGGAACATGTCTGGAAAGAAAAATTTCCAAACACCTATCCGGCTATATCCGACTGGAAAAATACACCGAACTAACGCATCCAGGAGATCGTTATGCCGTGCCCTTCAAATTGCAACTCTTCAATTCACTATGCACTGGTAGTGTTAATTACCTGCTTTGTGCTTTCATTGCAGGCGGCTGCGGCAGAAAGACACGCGTTACTGAGCCCGCTGGGTCCGGTTCCGCAACCCGCAGATAATCCGACTACGCCAGCAAAGGTGGCGCTGGGCAAACTGTTATTTTTCGATCCGCGACTCGGTGGAAATGGCTCGGTGTCCTGCGCCTCGTGCCATTTACCAACTGCGGGTTGGGGATTTCCAACCGCACTTTCAATGGGTTACCCAGGCACGGTTCATTGGCGAAACTCGCAAACCATCATCAATAGCGCCTACTACCAGAAACTTTTCTGGACCGGGTCCTCAAAATCTCTCGAAGCACAGGCAAAATCGGCTGCAAGCGGCGCCGTTGCCGGTAATGGTGAAGCCGACATGATGGAAGCCAGACTGGCGTTCATTCCTGAATATCGCGAACAATTCAGGCAGGTATTTGGAGATCGCTGGCCACGCATCACCCATGCCTGGCTGGCAATTGCGGCGTTCGAACGCACACTGGTGCAAACTGATACGCCTTACGATCAATGGTTGCAGGGTGACGATGCGGCGCTGTCGAAAGAGCAACAGCGGGGTGCCGAGCTTTTCACGGGTAAGGCACGATGTATTAGCTGTCACAACGGACCACTGCTGAGTGACGAAAAATATTATAACCTCGGGGTATCAATGGCCAGGGATTGGGAATCGAATGGGCTCGCACAAATTACCTTTCGCTACGAGCTTTACGCCAAGGGCAGCAATGAAAAAATGTATCGCGCCACGAAGGATGATCCAGGTCTTTATTTTCGGACCAAGCAAAGCCAGGATAAAGGTAAATTCCGTACCCAATCGTTGCGCTACACAAAATACACCGCACCCTATATGCACAATGGTCAGCTTGCGACGTTGAAAGACGTGGTCGAATTTTATAATCGGGGTGGCGACAGTAACGAGTTCGATACCACCAAAAGTGGTTTGATGACTCCGTTGGGGCTCACCGACAGCGAAGTTTCTGATCTGGTGGTTTTCATCGAATCGATGAGTGGTGCCCCGATTTTGATGGATTTTCCCAAACTGCCAGACTACCAAACGCTTCCAACCCCCGCGGAACTTTTTACCAAGGCTAGTAACTGATACCGGAGCACCAGGAATATGAAAGACGCAAACGTAAATTACGAAATACCGATTGAATCGGTGCAAAAAAAAGGAGATGCCCCGAAGTGTCTGGTTAACCGTCGAGATTTTTTACTTGGCTCTGCGGGCGTAGTCGCCACCACAATGATCACCGTACCCCTGCCCGGCGTCGCACAGGAAATTCCCGCGCAGGTCGCAACCTATCCGCGTAAACGCATTGCCCGGCTGAGTGATTTAAAACAGGATGTACCTTTCGATTTCAATTACCCGGATGAAAAACAGTACTCGGCTTCATTCGTGATAAAGATGGGCCGCGAGGGCGGTGGTGGTATCGGGATTGATCGCGATGTTGTCGCCTTTAACTACACCTGCACTCACCAGGGTGGCCCGATGCAGGGTTCTTACAAACCAGCCGACAAGGTGCTCGGTCCCTGCCCGTTACACCTGACGACATACGATTTAACCCGGCACGGAATCGTAGCCGCGGGTAATGCCTACCAGAGCCTGCCCCAGGTTCTGCTCGAACTCGAAGGCGATGATATCTATGCCGTGGGTATATTCGGCCTGATTTTTGGCCGTTACGACAACTTACAGGCCTAGCAACCAAGGGTGGACTGACCATGACAACCCCATACTACATACCGGAAACGTCGCTTCCTTTACCCCCACCAGACGCGGACGTCATTTCAACGGCCTGCGATTACTGTATCGTGGCCTGTGGTTACAAAGTGTACCGCTGGCCAGTCAAAGGCGGGAAAAATGGAGGCCCTAAGGCCAGTGAGAATGCGTTGGGCGTGGATTTTCCGGTTGCGCCGCTGGGTCCCTGGATTGCGCCGACCCAACACAACATCGTGCTGCACAATGGCGAACCGCACCATGTGGTTATCCTGCCGGACAAGGATACCAAGCATGTCAATATCAATGGCGATTCTTCGATACGTGGCGGCACCATCGCAAAGAAATGCTACAACCCCCAGTCACCGACGCGTGATCGCCTGACCCAGCCGCTGATGCGCATCTATGGCAGCTTGATGCCGGTGCCGTGGGATCTGGCACTCGATGTGGCGGCGGATATTGGTAAATATGTCATCGACACCCACGGTACCAACGCCTATGGGGTGAAAACTTTTTCGTACCATTACATGGAAAATACCTATGCCATTACCAAGTACGCGTTGCGTCATATCAATACAGCCAACTTTACATTTCACGATACCCCGTCAGATGTGACTTCGACGCCGGGATTCCGTGACGCCGGCATCGATAATTTCGGCCCATCTTATGAGGACTGGCGCGATGCCGAAACCCTGCTGATGTGCGGAACCGATCCTTATGAGACCAAGACGATACTGTTTACAGACTGGATTATGAAGGGCATTCAGCGCGGCCAAAAAGCGATTTTCATGGTGCCGCGTTCAACCACCGGCGTCGCCTATGGTGTCAAAAACGGTGGCATGTGGATCGATATCCAACCTGGTACGGACCTGTTGGTGGTCAACGCGATTGCGCGCGTTATCGTCGAAAATGGATGGGAAGATAGCGAATGGATCCGCGACTGGGTCAACAACAAATGGGAATCATCTTCAGGGTTTGGACAGGGAACTCGAAATACACCCTGGCAGTGGCGTACCACCTGGGGGCTGTTCCAGACTTCGGGTTTCGAGGACTGGAAAAAGTGGTTGTTGGCACAGCCCGAATTTGAACCCGGCAAAGCCGCTGAAGTCGCCCAGATCGATGTCAACAAGATATACACCGCTGCCGAGTGGCTGGCCAAACCAAAAGCAGACGGTACCCGACCCAAAACATCGATCATGATCGAAAAAGGTTTTTACTGGTCGAATAATACCGGCAACACCCAGGCCATCTCGGCACTCGGGATCATCTGTGGTTGTGGCGGGCGCCCGGGTCAGGTCATCGGTCGCGCTGGTGGCCATCAGCGCGGCGGATTGCGTGGCGGCAAGTACCCACGTAACAAGAGCCCGGAAAAGCTCCCGGGCCGGCGCAGAAGAGCGCTAGATACCGACCGCTATTTGGTATCAGGACATACCCGGCTTGCGCACGTTATCGGAACAACCTGGATTCAGGCGATGTGTGGCTCGCAGGGACTGGCGGAAAAGTTTGAAGAACTCACGGTGCGTAATCCACACCAGGTCCGGTCGCTTGACCGGAAAGCAATCGTCGAGGCGTTAAAACGGCGCGTCGATTCGGGTGGCATGGTGGTATTCAACCAGGATATATACCTGGTCGATCCCATCGGTGCGCGTTACGCGGATATTATATTTCCTGCTGCGGGCTGGGGCGAGGAAACCTTTACCCGCGCGAATGGGGAACGGCGAATACGTTTATATCCCAAATTTTACGATGCACCCGGAGAAGCCAAACCCGACTGGTGGATTGTCGCGCAACTCGCCAAACGAATGGGGTTCGAGGGATTTGACTGGAAAAACAGCAACGAGGTCCTCGAAGAGGGTGCCCGCTTCTCGCGCGGCAGCCGCAAGGATTTTTTCATGGTAAAGATAGCGGCTCACCGGGAAGGTAAAACTTTACAGCAGAAAATTGGTGAATTCGGTACCAATGGAATCCAGGCGCCGGTGTTGATGGACGATAGTGGCAAACTGGTTGAAACCAAACGGCTTCACGATGTTAACCGGAAGTTACCCGCTACCGGTCCGGCAGGCGCCAACGTATTCAGCAAAACACTGACTCATTTCAAAACCCAAACCGGAAAAATGAATATCCAGAAATCGCCCTGGCATATCTTTAGTGATTATTGGGAGTGGCTGCGGCCCAAGGGTAACGAATTGTGGGTGACTTCCGGACGCATCAACGAGCGCTGGCAATCGGGATTCGACGATCGCCGTCGTCCGTATATCACGCAGCGTTGGCCGGAAAACTGGGTTGAAATTCATACCGATGACGCGGCTGAACGTGGTATCGAAAATGGCGATTATGTCATGGTGCACTCCGATCGCGTACCTAATCAAAAACACACAATTGTCGGCATCGAAGCCGATGATTTTCAGTTCTCCAAGTTGATGGAAAACGGTCATATCGAATTAACCAGCGCGGCGGTAACAGCCGTTGCCATGGTTACGCCAGCAGTCAAGAAAGGCATGTTGTATATGGATTTCCTGCACACGCAAAGCCCGGGCAATGCGTTGGCAGGGCGCGTGGTGGACTGGATCAGCGGTAACTATAACTACAAAATGGGTGTCGGCGAGATCAAAAAAATAGGGATATCACCTTATAAACACAGCTTCCGCTCGATGTCCTTTGCGCGACGCAATGTTACCTGACCCAGCGTCTGAACAACTTGCGCCAGGTGTTTCAGCAGACGTCGGGGCAATTGCTCCGTTAGAGGTTTTGCTCGGGCTTCTGGATCACGCTAATGAAGCCCACCGTTTCTATGCAGCCCGGGCGCTCGGCGTAATTGCACCAACAATAATCGATCACGACGACGACCCGCAGAAACTGCTGGATGCGCTAGCGACGCACCTGGAGGATCCCGATCCCGATGTTCGTCATGAGACTATGGTCGCTATTCGTGCCTGCGCAAAACCATCGGCCTCAGCCAGCTTGACCGAAGGGCTTATTTATTCACTCGTTTTTGACCCGGAAATTGACGTCAAATGTGAAGCCATAATGGTTTTGGCTGAATGGCGTTCAATTAAGGCGCTGCCCATCATTCGCGCGATCGCAGCGTTCGATCTTGTGGGCGATGAACTAGAAGTTAAGGCTTCGGCAGAGCCGGTTGACATTACCTGGGATGAGATTGAAGGTGATATCGGCGACCGTCTGCGCGCGCAGCAAGCAGCGATAAGAGCGCTAAGCAATATTGGCGATACGGATGACGCACAGATGCTGATTTCGCTGGCACTTTCCGATGCCGCCGAAGATGTCGGCTCACTGGTATGCACTGTGTTAGCACGACTGGGCGATACAGGTAGAGCAGGTCTGGTTGAACTGGCGCATCGGGCCCGGCCACGGGTGCAGCGTGATGCGGTGAGTGAACTCGCAAAATGTGCCGACAGCGGGCAGTTGAGCTCAATGCGTAAGCTTTTTGCTGGCTGTGATCCTGAAGTACGCGCCGCGCTGGTAGCGGCCATTGGTGAGCGTTCGCCCGATGATTCATTGTTGGGAACCGCCTGTCGTGATTCATCGTCGATAGTGCGCAGTTGCGCCGCAGACTACGTGGCGAACGACTTTAAGCTGATCAAACCGTTACTCGATGATCCCGAGACAAGCGTGCGTCTGGCTGCCCTTAAGTCACTAGCCCTTGATAACGCCTTGCATGAACGGCTCGCACGAAGCATCGACAATCTGGCCTCTGACGCCAACGGCTCCGTCATCGTCGCCGTACCTCCTGCGCTTATTGCTGTAGCCGGAGTAGAAGCTCGCAGAGCGTTACGTGCCTGGATAATCTCGAACCGCTTTCCCACCGGCTTGAGAGTCTCGGCGCTTCAATCTTTGGTAAATCTTGAAAGGGAGCTGGATACTTCGAAACAACAGGCAGAATGGAATCAAGCTCTGGCACTGGTCAAATCAATGTTGACTGACGAAGCCCGTGACATGCGTTTGTGTGCAATTGCAGTGTTAGCCGATGAAGCCAACGATGGCAATTCAACGGCCGCAGATCACCTGTCGGGGGTTCTTGGCGAGTCCGTTAAAAGGCTCGTCGCATCGCGGAATGATGAAACTGGCAGCGCTACCCATATGGAGATAGCGAGTACAGAAATCCACGAAAGTAGTAGTGAAACAGATGGGAGTAACGCCACAATAGCGACTGAAAAGGAAATTTCTTTATCGACACTGGATTCTATTCTCGATGCTAACGATGAAGCCCGCCACAACAACAGCACAACTCATAACTGGAAAGATAGTCTCGACGAAAACGAACAACGCCTGCTCGATACAACTGCACATTGGCCGAAAGCAAAACATATCAGCCTGGAACCTGATATTCCACTCGATCTGGACGTAGCTCGATGTA
Source organism: uncultured bacterium (assembly GCA_965370015.1). Classification (GTDB taxonomy): domain Bacteria; phylum Pseudomonadota; class Gammaproteobacteria. Next base: position 19,126 of record CBDUSZ010000019.1, read on the forward strand.
TTACCCGAGCCAGTGCAGGTATCGTGTATCCAGATTTACAGACTGCTCTGGTGGAGGCGCTCGAATATCCAGACTCCGATTTGCGCGAAGGGGCCGCCCATTCACTTTCCCTGTCGTTATCGAAGACTGCTTCCGCTGATAACCCGTTGGCCCCACGGATTTTCGATGCATGCAAAACCCTTCTCAATGAATGCAAGGGTAACGAGGTTTTCGCTACTATCGGCTTGCTCGGAAACTTGCCGGTTAACGGCGCTGAATTAATGCTCCTGAGCTTACTGGATCATGCCGATCCGTGGCGCCAACTTGCTGCGCTTCGAGCGCTTTCATCGCACCCGGGAAATGCTGAAATAGTGCGTACCAAAGCTGAGAACCTCCTCGATCACGAGTTAACGGATTTGCGGCGTTCGGCCATTCAGATACTGGGGCATAATGGCGATACGCAGAGTATTCGGGTGCTTATTGACCGACTTGGTGCACACGCCGGTGCCGACGCATCTGTAATTAGAGAGATTTTAGCCGCGACTAGCCCGAAGACAGCCCAAGGGGACCTGTGCCAATTGCTTGGTGACAGCACACGGCAACGAGAGTGGCGATTCGCCACAGAGGCATTGGCTGCCTGCGTTTTATCGAGTGATCGGCAATAGGCTTCTTCCAGAGATAAAAATCTGGAAAAGCAGCCTGTAATTTCTGCCTGGCTTTGAATTCCTGATATTTTAACCACTGCATTGCACCCCTTAACTTTCTCGAGTTATTCAACAGAATTGGCCGAAAGCAGAAACGCAGGTACAAAATCTCAGTGACGGTTTTTGGCCGTTTTTTACCGTTCGTTCTTTCGGATCGAAGGGCAGGAGTCGACCCTAAGCAGCCGTTAAGCAATAGCAACTCACCCCTGCCAATAAGTGTTTTCCATTTCTTTAAGCCCTCAAATATATTGATACACATCAAGTAGCAGATTGAATATTTATGTTCTTATGGACCTAGTGATAATCGATTAAAGCAGTTTTTACTTAAAGACCAGCTTGAATTAAAGGGCTGCCTTCATGGACAGGCAATTGAATTTAGAGTCACTTTAAAAAAATATTGGGTAGAGTTAATCGTGAATAGTCAACTGAGTAGCACCCAGATTTATCAATTTAAAACACTGCTGGAAGATCAATTTAATAAATTATGGGAAGAAATCGGTTCTGAATTGAATGAGTCGGACAAAGAGCACTTTATGCAGATCGCTGGTGAAGTTCAAGATTTGGAGGACCGGTCGGTCGCGGATTTAATCACCGACCTAAATATAACGCTGATTGACAAACATGTGCAGGAGACGCGGGATATTAATAGCGCACTAATCCGAATTCACAAGGGGACTTTCGGCATCTGTAACGATTGCGGCGAACCCATTGGCTATAATCGGCTTATGGCTTATCCTACAGCGAAACGTTGTGTACATTGCCAGGAAGTTTACGAGAAAACTCACGCCGAAAATCTTCATCCAAAACTTTGAAGACCTATCCCGGGTAATTAGGGCAATTACGATTACGGTGACAGTTAACTTAATTCTAATTTGTGAATTTAATTGTGTTGGGGGGTCCGTTTCTGGCCGAATGCGGGAGTTTGGTACCGTATAACAAATGATCACATCTGCAACCTCTTATCCCACTAAACAGACATCCAAAATGGCATTCTGTTCTTATCCTTTGCGCTGGAATTTAAAGATAATTGTATGTCTAAGGCTCATAAGGTCCGAACCGGACACATAGGTAACGCCTTATACCGAAGACATGGGTAACACTTTAGGTGTAAATGGGTTGCTTGCCGGATCGACCCAATTCTCGTCTTCGACATGCGCCACCCAGTAGCAGCTGTCGGGACAATCCAGCGGGCAACAGCCTTTAGCCGTCGTTGTCTTTGCTGTCTCGGCACGCTTCTGAATCTTCGGTGTTGCCGTACATCATGGCGTGCATCATGGTGTGAATATTGGTCTAACCAGACCCCTTCACCCTTTTGTGCCGCAGCTGCCAGGCCCGGACTACCGGGACGTCAGGGTTTAGCATTGTATTTAGCAGGTGACGACCTTCATGCAATATGCGGGCTAACGCAAGGTCCGTGCGAATGCCCGGATGTCTTCGACCAGCAGGTCAGGTTGCTCTAGAGCCGCAAAATGGCCTCCTCGAGGCATCTCGGTCCAGCGCGAGATATTGTAGACGCGCTCAACATAAGACCGTGGCGGCCAGGACAGGAGCTCTTCCGGGAACAAAGCCACCGCCGTCGGAACCTCAACACGCTTGCCCTCCGGCGACAGCAGGCGTCCGCCTTCCTCGCGTCGACCGTAGTAGATCCAGGATGCCGAGTTGAAGGTGCCAGTGACCAGATAGACCATGATATTGGTAAGCAGTGAGTCCTTGCTGTGTACACTCTCGATATCGTCGCCATCGGTATCGGACCACGAGTTAAATTTCTCGATTAGCCAGGCGGCGACGCCGACGGGACTGTCCATCATCGCGTAGCTCAAGGTCTGTGGTTTGGTCGCCTGTTGGGTCCGATAGCCCTCCTCCATCATCTGTTCGCGTTCGAATTCTGCCGCCCAGGCCTCTTCTTCCGGCCCCTGCGGACCATCAGGGTGGCGCATCGTCATAATGTTGATGTGGATGGCGCGGCAGGTCGGTGCGTGGTCGTAACCGAGCCAGCTGGATATTGCGCCGCCCCAGTCTCCGCCCTGAGCCAGGTAGCTGTCGTATCCCAGTACGTCGGTCATCAGCGAGTCGAACAAACCAGCCATCTTGCGCGGTCCGATTGGACGCGGTGGGCGGCCCGAGAAGCCGAATCCAGGCAAAGACGGCGCAATGATGTCGAAGGCGTCATCGGTGCTGCCGCCGAAACGTTCTGGATGAGCCAGGGGTTCGATGATATCGAGGAATTCGACAACCGATCCCGGCCAACCGTGAGAGATGATTAACGGCATCGACGCGGAGCCGCTGCCCTTCTCGTGAATGAAGTGCAGATCAATACCGTCAACTTCGGCCATGAAATGAGGGAAACGGTTAATCTGTGCTTCGTGTTTACGCCAATCGAATTCATCGACCCAGTACGCACAAAACTCCTTCATGTAATCGAGGTTGGTGCCATATGCCCAACCACCGTCGTCGGGCATCTCGTGCCACGGATATTCCGCTACCCGGGTGCGTATACGATCGAGGGTCTGGTCAGGAACATCGATACGAAAGGGGCGAATAGTTGTCATGTTAACCCAGGTTGTTGAAATTCTGTATTGAGCTAGTCCGTCAAAATTGCGCTATGCGTCAGCATTTTATATCATTTGCTAGACGATAAATTGCTGCACCACATCGTCGATTATCTCACCGATTACCACCATATCCTCAACACTAAAAGTCAGCGGTATGCGCAGGTCAAAAGTACGCGCGAGTATTTTCAATGTTTGCGGTAATCTTTGTTTCGATTCAATATAACGCCAGCTATCGTAGCGACTGGTAAATCCCTGCGGTTCTTTGCCGCCAAACCATTTTAATTCGACACCTCGATTAGCGCAGTCGGCGATGAAGGCGGGTATCTGTTGGTTTGTCAGGCGCTCGATGCGAAACTGCAATGAACTGGCGACGTAGTGCTCCTGTTTGGGGCGGTTGGGTAATGTGATATCCGTGTTTTGTGCCAGTCGTTTTTCCAGCGCGCGATACCGTGCATTCCAGCGCTCACAATTTTTATCGAGTAGCGGCAACTGGGCGCGCAGGATAGCGGCGCGTAAGTTATCCATTCGGCCACTGTAGTTAGGTGTATCGAGTTTAATGTCCTTGAAAACTGCGATCTCTGGTGCGGCATCGTGGCGTTCGAACAGCATGTACGAACCCGAGAGTATGATTGCGCGTGCCATCACTTCCGGGTCATCGGTGGTGAGGAATCCTCCTTCCCCCGAATTAAGGTGCTTATAGGTTTGCGTACTAAAGCAGGCTATGCGGCCGAAACTGCCAGATTTTTGGTTATTCCAGCTCGCACCCAGGGTATGTGCACAGTCTTCGATCAGGATGACCTGATATTTCTGGCACAGTTCGACCACCGCATCCATGTCGGCTATATGGCCGCGCATGTGCGAAATCATGAAGAAGCGCGCCTCCGAGGCTTGCATCATTTGTTCAAGATGGTTTAAATCGACGCAGAAGTTTTCATCAATTTCGACCAGTACCGGGTTACCGCCAGCGTTGTCAATCGCACCCGGGACCGGCGCCAGCGTGAAGGCGTTGGTGAGCACGGCTTCACCGGGTTTGATGCCGGCGGCTTTGAGCGCAATATGCAGGGCGTAACCGCCCGAGGCGCAGGCAAGACAGTACGGCTGGCCCAGGTATGCCGCGAACTCTGCTTCGAGCAACGTGGTTTCGGCAGTTTCGCCATCGATGACATTATAGCGGTGAAGGCGTCCGGAGCGCATGACTTCTACCGCCCGGGCGATGCCAGCTTCGGGAATTGACTCCTGCTGCGTGAAAGGCTTGTTAAATACGGATTTAGTCATGGCCTGCCATAGATTAAATAAATAAATTGATCAGAGGTTCCTTAACTTTTCATTA
>CBDUSZ010000020.1:0-23107 GCA_965370015.1 uncultured bacterium
GGAATCCTATTGGCGGGACAGGTAATTTCCCTGGTATCCCTTCATTAAGGGCAGGCTCTGGTGGAAATGCAATAGGGTTGTTGCGGTCCGACGTATCGGAACAACCCTTGTCCATGTAACGATGTGAAACCAGCATTTTCCGCAATTGTGTGGGGCATGTATCAACAATATTCGAGCATGTGAGCGATTGATTTACGAGCAGAGTGACAATCACTTTTTTAAAACACCAGGAGGAAACAACAATGTCAGACTGGAATATCAAAGGTACTTACGTAGAAGCATGTAATTGTGAAACTGTATGTCCGTGCATCTTTTTTTCGCCCCCAACCGAAGGCGACTGCACGGTCATGCTTGGTTGGCATATTGACCAGGGAGAGTTTGACGGCACCTCGCTCAATGGCCTGAATGCGGCGCTGTTAGCGTACTCGCCGGGAAACATGAAAGACGGAAATTGGAAAGTAGCGCTCTACGTCGATGAACGCGCAAATGAAGTACAGAACGAGGCTCTGATGGGAATTTTTTCCGGGCAGGTAGGGGGGCATATCGCCAACCTCGCGCCACTCATCGGCGAGGTGCTTGGCGCGAGGTCGGCGGCTATCAAGCTTGATACATCTGCTGGCAATTTTTCATTCTCTGTCGATGGTCTTGGTAGTGCTGAAGCGCTGGCGGTAGAGGGTCAGGGTGGCGGCGCAGTCACTGTAGCCGGTCATCCGCTGGCCATCTCGCCAGGTGAGACGGCAACGGTTGCCCGTACCAGCAAAATTGAATTGGATGACCATGGTTTCACCCTCAACATGAGCGATAAGGCGGCCTTGTCGGCTCCCTTTAGTTATAGCAGTTAAGCCATGGAGGCAAACGCAACGATCGCGCTGGCTCGCCAGGAACCCCGGGCGACCAGCCTGTTGATGCTTGTCATACTGCTTGGGTGGGCTTTCCTCGCCTGGGCAGTATTGGATATGTCCCATCCACTCGCCAGGTTGATGATGCCGATGAATGCAAGCTGGTCCATCAGCAACGTGTTAGCCGTATTTATAATGTGGACCATTATGATGGTCGCTATGATGCTGCCATCGGCGATGCCTATGGCTCTCACATTCATCAACTTAAGTCGGCGTAACAACCTGGAAACGCATGGGTGGATTTTTGTCGCCGCCTATTTGGCAATCTGGACAGGGTTCAGCGCAGCTGCCACGACATTACACTGGGGTTTACAGGAAACCGACCTGTTGACTCCGATGATGTCAAGCAGCTCTGTTTGGTTGACCGCGATATTACTCCTGGTTGCTGGTGTAGTTCAGTTCACGCGCTTGAAAGAAGTCTGCTTGCGGCATTGCCGTACGCCAATGGGATATTTAATAACCGAATGGCAGGACGGTGCAGCCGGTGCCTGGAGAATGGGCTTAAAACATGGGTTTATCTGCCTCGGCTGCTGCTGGGCTTTGATGGGACTTTTGTTAATAGCCGGTGTCATGAACCTTGCCTGGGTCGCGGCTCTAACCGCAGCCGTCGTCATTGAGAAGATTCACCCGGCTGGCGTGAAGGTCGGTAAGCTCCTGGGTTGGGCATTAATTGTTCTGGGAATATTAAAAATCGTAACCTCGAGAATAAACTAGAAAAAAGAGTGTTCTTTGCTAATTTATAGTAGAGCCCACTATTTGCTAATTAGAGTCTGCCAGGAAGCCATTATTTGGGTCTTGCGGCCCTGCTGAAAGCGGCCGATCAACGTATTTGATGGGCGATGATTCTTCCTTAGTCACGAACCTGGCTCTTGCCCCGGTATACAAACTGATACACAATTGCGTCAAAACTTACACGTAGCGTAAATAACTTCTTGCCTCTACCGGGAGCATGCCCGGCTTGCTGGTTGATTTATCTTTTTCCTCTTACAAAAGCCCCTAAAAACACTTTATTCTTAATGTATTACTTTAAATAACCTTGCCAAGTATCCGTTTTTTATAATCTTATTGATATTTTGTGACATTATTACCCTAAGTTATTGACGTTATTGGGGAAAAACCCTGATTTTAAGCCCTCATTTACTTGACTTGTGGCACGTATAAGCCATATTGTGTAGTTGTGTGGGTAAAAGTGTCACAAAGTGGCGCATATAGGGTGAGAGCGTGCTCAAATTTCGGGGAGTATCCAATTTGTCACTAGACGCCAAAGGCAGGATTGTTCTGCCTGCGCGTTATCGTGAGCGGCTGGCCGAAATTTGCAATAGCCAGCTCATAGTGACCATTGATACCGACCAGCCTTGCTTGCTGATCTACCCGCTTAACGAATGGGAATTGATCGAAGAAAAAATCGAAGCCCTGCCCAGTTTCAATCCAATGACCCGCCGCATTCAACGTTTACTCATTGGCCATGCTACCGATGTCGAGGTCGATGGCAATGGGCGAACCCTGTTGTCGACACCTTTACGCGAATACGCGAAGTTGGGCCGAAAGGTCGTATTAATCGGTCAGGGCAAGAAGTTTGAGTTATGGGATGAAGCTTTGTGGGCTCAGCGCATGGAAGAATGGTTGGGTGATAAAGGCGATGCTGAAATGCCGGAAGCCCTGGCGGAGCTCACTTTATGAGCAAAGCGGATTTCAGTCACGCCCCGGTGATGCATGATGAAATAATGCGTCATCTGAATATCCAGGCCGATGGTATTTACGTCGACGGAACCTATGGTCGCGGCGGGCATGCGAAATCTATTTTAAGCCAGTTGGGAAAGAACGGGCGTCTGATCGTGATGGACAAGGACCCGGAAGCGATAAAAGCCGCTAGAGAATCTCTCGGCGATGATGCGCGCGTGACAATTTTTCACGACGATTACGCGAATATGTCTGAAACACTGGCAGCAGTGGAATTAAAGCAACAGGTTGATGGCGTTTTGCTCGACCTTGGGGTTTCTTCACCGCAGCTAGACGACGCAAGCCGCGGTTTCAGCTTTCAGAAAAATGGCCCACTCGATATGCGCATGAATCCGCTGCAGGGTGAGTCGGCTGCAGACTGGCTACGACACGCAGGGGAAAAAGAAATTTCACGAGTGCTATGGGAATTGGGCGAAGAGCGTTTTGCGCGACGAATTGCGCGTAAAATCGTCGAGGTTCGCGAAACCCAGGAGATTGAAGATACCGCGACCTTGTCAGCGCTTATCAGTGCCTGTGTACCCTCGTCAAAAAATAAGAAACATCCGGCAACGCGAAGCTTCCAGGCAATTCGCATCCATATCAACCAGGAATTAGCGCATATCAGTCATTTTCTAGATTCAATATTCGATATTTTGAAGGTAGGTGGTCGATTGCTGGTAATCAGTTTTCATTCTCTCGAAGACCGTCTGGTAAAACGATTTTACCGGCTGCATAGCACGCGGCCAAAATTACCCCGCGGCTTGCCAGTGCTTGACAGTGAGCTTCTATCGTCGATTCGTTTACGCGTCATCGGTAAGGCAATTAAAGCAGGTACAGTCGAGGTATCGCTTAATCCGAGAGCTAGAAGCGCTGTTCTGCGCGTAGCTGAGCGAATTTTATAATGCCCCGCATATACTGGCTAGCGCTGCTTTTGACAATGGTTATCAGCAGTGCGCTGGCGGTTATTTATGTCAAGCACGAGAGCCGAGTATTGTTTGCCGAATTACGTAACACGCAAAAATTACAGGATCAGGAAGTAATCCAGTGGGGTCGCCTGCAGTTACAAAATAGTACCCTCGCGACGCACAGCAATGTCGAATCCCGAGCTCGCAAAAGCCTGAAAATGCGATTACCGGAAAACGTGCAAGTGGTGCAATTACCGTGAGTGTACTCGTCCTAAGTGGATGGGCCATATGTGAGTGGGCCAAACATGAGTGACACCGACGAGCAGACAAATTTTTATGCGGGGCGACACTACTTCGTATTGCTAGTGTTGATCGGTCTGCTTACCGCACTTATAGGGCGCGCACTATATATTCAAATCGTAGAAAAAGACTTTTTAGCCAGGCAGGGTGTGCAACGCCAAATTCGAACCATTGAAACGCCTGCTTATCGGGGCACAATACTGGATCGATTTGGTACGCCGTTGGCGATCAGCACTCCGGTAGATTCGGTTTGGGTCAACCCTGCTGAAATTCTGCAAAACTTGCCAGCACTAAAAATAGTGCTACAGAAGCTGGGACTTGACTACCGCGATACCATAGCGTTACTCAAACAGAAAGCAAACAAGGAGTTTGTTTACCTGAAAAGGCAACTCGAACCTGAACTTGCCAATGAAGTCGCGAATGGTGTTGATGGTGTCTACCTGAAGCGCGAGTATCACAGGTATTACCCCGCGGGGGAGGTGGTTTCGCACCTGCTGGGGTTCACCGATATCGATGATCGCGGCCAGGAAGGTCTGGAACTGATTTACGAAGACTGGTTGAAAGCACAGCCAGGAAAACGCCGCGTGATTCGTAATCGCCGCGGTGCGGTAGTCGAGGATATTGCGCAGGTAAAGCCTGCTCAAACGGGCAAAGATCTGACTTCCAGTATCGATATGCGTCTGCAATATATTGCCTACCGTAGCCTCTCCAGAGCGATAAAATACCATGCGGCCAAATCGGGTAGCGCGGTGATGCTCGACGTCAACACAGGGGAGATACTGGCGATGGTAAATCAACCATCGTATAACCCGAATCAGCCAAAAAACATGGATCCCGCACAGCGCCGCAACCGCGCATTAACCGACGTATTTGAACCGGGGTCCGCGGTTAAACCCTTCACCCTGGCAGCGGCTCTTGATCGTGGTCTTTTCACCAGCAAAAGCCGTATCGATACAACACCTGGATGGTTTATGGTAAGCGGTTATCCGGTTAAGGATGTGCGAAATTATGGAGAACTCGACCTCGGCGGAATATTGCGCAAATCCAGCAACGTGGGGGCATCACGAATTGCCCTGTCAATGGAAAAAAACGAACTATGGGAATCTTTTAGTGACTATGGATTTGGTGAAACCCCGGGGGTTTCGTTTCCAGCGGAATCATCGGGCTACTTTAGTCACTATTCTCTTTGGCAACCACTCGATCATGCAACTATGGGGTTTGGCTATGGATTATCGCTATCGATTACACAGTTAGCCCGGGCATACGCGGTGATCGCCAACCGGGGCCGTCGGCTCGATATCAGTCTGATCAAACAAAATCCCGAAGAGGTCGTGGAAAATGAGATCTCGCGTCATGTGATGAAAGCCAGTACCGCAGAGGCGATTTTGCTAATGATGGAAGAAGTGGTTGGGCCCAGCGGTACCGCGAAGCAGGCGGCTGTGGCTGGTTACCGTATCGCCGGAAAAACTGGAACGGTGAAAAAAAGTGTTGATGGCGGCTATCAGGAAGACGATTACATGGCAATTTTTGCCGGCATCGCTCCGGTGAGTAATCCGCGCCTGGTGATGGCCGTGGTGATCGACGAGCCAACCCAAAATGGTTATTACGGTGGCCAGGTGGCAGCACCTGTATTCCAGGAAGTGATGAGTAATGCACTACGCATTCTGGATATAGCACCGGATAACCTGCCTGCCTTGCAGGTGCGGCTCGAAGCCACGGAACCGGGGGCATGATGATGTGTGAATCACAGATTGGTGGAATGTCTTTGGTCGAGTTATTACAGGGATACGTTACCAGTGAGCCGGTTCCGGATATCGAAATTGTCGATATCACCAGCAATAGCCGTACGGTATGCCCGGATGGCCTTTTTATAGCCTTGCGCGGCATAAATTCTCACGGAATCGATTTTGCTCTGGACGCGGTTAAGTCCGGTGCGGTGGCGGTCATGTATGACGCGCAGGATGAATACTGTGTGCGACGCGTAGCGCTACTGAGAAAACAGATTGCGACGCACTGGATTGGTGTAGAAGGTCTGGATCGGGTCAATGGAGAGATTGTCAGTCGCTTTTATGGAGAGCCCGGCAGGCATCTAAAGATCATAGGTATTACTGGTACCGACGGCAAAACCAGTGTTACCCATTTGATCGTGCAAGCCTTGACTCAGCTGGGTAAATCGGTGGCGAGTATCGGTACGCTAGGATACGGAATAGGCAGTGAGCTTGACCCGGCTTCTCATACCACGCCGGATGCGGTAACACTGCAATCCTACTTACACCAGTTCCACCAACAAAAATGTGACTATGTGGTGATGGAAGTGTCTTCACACGCACTACATCAATACCGCGTCAGTGGGTGCCATTTTGACATTGCAGTATTAACTAATTTGGGTCGTGATCATCTCGACTATCACCAGGATATGGAGCAGTACGCCTCGGCCAAGGCCAGACTTTTTCGAGAGTTTGACTTATCGGCGCGAGTGTTGAATACCGACGATGAGTTCGGGCGTCAATTATCTGACGAATTCGAGTCTGGGGGCATGATTCGTTACTCTGCCTCGGCATCCACGAAAAAGCAGAATGTTGAGGTATATCTATTAAATAGCGAAGTCACCGAACAGGGACTCAGCCTTCATGTTGCTACGCCGATTGGTGATATTCACGCCAGTACTGCGTTAATGGGTGCGTTTAATATCGATAATATTATAGCCTGTATTTCGACTCTGGTGGCGTCAGGCCTGGAGCAGCCTCAGATTCAATGGGCAGTCACTGGTTTACAGCCGATTCCCGGGCGCATGGAAAAATTTTCTGGCGGTGCCGACAAAGCGTCTGCGGTGGTTGATTTTGCGCACACTGAACAGGCGTTACGCGCCTGCTTAACCACCAGCCGTGATTATACAAGTGGGCAGCTCTGGTGTGTTTTTGGGTGCGGTGGCGATCGTGATCAGGGGAAGCGTAAGGGCATGGGGCGTGCGGCCGAGGAGTTGGCGGACAGAGTCATTATCACCGACGATAATCCACGTACCGAAGATCCACAGCAGATAGTCAGCGAAATACAAAAGGGACTTACGGATCCGGATAATGCCCGTGTGGTGCATGATCGTCGGGCTGCTATCGAATATGCATTGACCGAGGCGAAAAGTGGCGATCTGGTGGTGATAGCCGGTAAGGGTCACGAACAGGAACAGATTATCGGGCACCAGCGATATCCTTTCAGTGACCGTCAGGTGGTACAGCGTTTCATGCAGGGCAACCTATGATTGCAATGACTCTGAAACAAGTTCTGGCCCTGTTTGGCGAGTCGAACCATGAATCGCTGGATCAACAGTTCTGTGGTGTCACAATCGATAGCCGCAAAAATTGCGAAGGGCGATTATTTGTCGCGATTCGAGGCGATCACTTCGATGGGCATGAATATGTGGCTACTGCTTATCGCAATGGTGCTGTCGCCGCGCTGGTTGAAACCAGGATTGATTGCGATATTGCGCAGATAATTGTTGCCGATTGTAAGCAGGCAATGGCGGTGCTGGCAAATCATTGGCGGCACTGCTGCCAGGCAACTGTGATTGCGCTTACTGGCAGTAATGGTAAGACAACGGTAAAGGACATGCTATGCCAGATCTTACTTCACGAAGCACCTACTCATGGGACCAGAGGCAACTTTAATAATGATATCGGCCTGCCTTTAACCCTGTTCGATTTGTCGCAGGACGATTGCTTTGCGGTGGTTGAGCTTGGCGCCAATCATACCGGTGAAATCGCCACGCTGGCAAAAATTGCCGAGCCGGAAATTGTTTATGTCAACAATGTTGCAGCAGCCCATTTGGCCGGCTTCGGCTCAGTACAGGGCGTGATCGAAGCCAAGGGAGAATTGTATGCTTATTGCAAGCCCCAACATCGGGCGGTATTTAATCTCGATGAGGCAGCGAGCCAATACTGGCAATCTATATGTGCGGCCGAAAATAAATTTAGTTGTGCCCTGAATAAAGAAGCCGACCTCAACGCGAGTTGGAGTGCGGATGAAGATGGATTATCGCTCAAAGTCAAATATGGAACAAAAAGCCAGGGCATCCAACTCAAAGTATATGGCGAGCACAATGCGCGTAACGCGCTGGCTGCGATCTCCATCGCACTGGTAACCGGGCTTGAGTTTGAGCGGGCGGTAAATAACCTCGCCGGTTTTTCCGGTGTTAAAGGACGTTTGCAAATGATGAAAGGGCCACAGGGATGTCGCCTGATCAACGATAGTTACAATGCCAACCCGGAATCATTCGAAGTCGGCATAAAGGTGCTTTGTTCGTTGCCGGGCGACGCATGGCTAGCGCTTGGGGATATGGGAGAACTTGGTAGTGAGGCCGAGGCGTTACACAAATTAGCTGCCCAGACAGCAAAGCATGAAGGGGTTAAAAAACTATTTGGTGTGGGCGAAATGAGTTGTATCGCCAGCGAAGCATTTGGTGAATCTGGTTATTGCTTTGAACATATTGACGAGATGGCAGAAGCCATCCTCGGGCAGATTCATCAGCAGGTCAACCTGCTGGTGAAGGGCTCGAGAAGTGCGGGTATGGACAAGCTGGTCGATTACTTACTGAATAACCATAACCGGGGAGAAATTAATCATGCTATATGATCTGGCGCAATATCTCTCCCAGTTTGATAGCGGCTTTAACGTGTTTCAGTACCTCACCCTGCGCAGTATTCTTGGTGTACTCACGGCACTAGTTATTTCCCTGATTGTCGGGCCGCGCATGATTCGCTATCTGAGTAGTTATAATATTGGTCAGCGTGTGCGCGATGATGGGCCTGAAAGTCATTTTAGTAAGGCTGGTACGCCGACTATGGGGGGTGCTCTGATATTGGTCGCGATCGTGATTAGCACGCTTCTGTGGAGTGACCTGTCGTCCAGGTTTGTATGGGTAGTCCTGTTTGTTACCATCGGATTTGGTGCCGTTGGCTGGGTAGACGACTATAAAAAAATTGTCTACGGCAACTCCAAAGGACTGTCAGCACGGGTCAAATATTTTTGGCAATCGGTGATCGGACTGAGCGCTGCGCTGGTTTTGTTCCATACCGCAAAATTTCCAATCGAAACCCAGCTTATTGTGCCATTCATTAAAGACATCCTCATCGACCTTGGCTGGATGTACGTGGTGCTGACATATTTTGTCATCGTCGGTAGTAGCAATGCGGTCAATTTGACCGACGGCCTGGATGGCCTGGCAATTTTACCAACGGTGCTGGTTGGCGGAGCGCTAGGTGTTTTCGCTTACGTCACTGGCAATATCAATTTTTCTACTTATCTCGGTATTCCCTATATCCCCGGTGTGGGCGAGATGGTCATATTTTGTGGTGCAATTGTCGGTTCAGGCCTCGGATTCCTATGGTTTAACACCTATCCGGCGCAGGTATTTATGGGTGATGTCGGCGCCCTGGCGCTTGGGGCAGCACTCGGCACAATTGCAGTGATAGTACGCCAGGAGCTGGTGTTGTTTATCATGGGTGGGCTGTTTGTCGCCGAAACCATGTCGGTTATCGTGCAGGTGGTTTCATTTAAGTTGACCGGGCGTCGAGTTTTTCGCATGGCGCCGTTGCATCATCACTATGAACTGAAAGGCTGGCCGGAACCGAGAATTATTGTACGTTTCTGGATCATCACGGTAGTTTTGGTTCTGATCGGCCTGGCGAGCCTGAAGGTTCGGTGATGTTATCCATGGATAGTCAACCGAAGCTACACGCAGACCTGAACTACCTGGTAGTCGGTCTGGGTGTTACCGGTTTTTCGGTCGCCAAATACTTGCTCGCGCATGGCTATCGCTGCCGGGTTCAGGATACTCGTGATATTCCGCCTTATCTGAATCAGCTGAAGAGTCTGTATCCGCAAGTAGAAGTCACAAAGGCGCTGCTTGATGAGGCGCTGACAGGCTGGGCCGATGTGCTGGTGGTAAGCCCCGGACTGTCTATTCATCAGGGTGAAATTAGGCAGTTGGCGAAATTGGGGAAATTGGTCATAGGTGACATAGAACTGTTTGCGCAGGTAGCCGATAAACCAGTGATCGCGATTACCGGCTCTAACGGCAAAAGCACCGTTACCAGGTTAGTCGGAGACATGATTGCTGCCGACGGAAAAGTAGCGGGTGTCGGTGGCAATATTGGCACCGCAGCGCTGGAACTACTGGCAACCCCGGTCGATTATTATGTGCTCGAGTTATCGAGTTACCAGCTGGAAACTACCCAGTCGCTAAAGCCAGAAGTAGCCACGGTGCTTAATTTGTCCGAAGACCATCTGGACCGCTATCGTAGTTACGCGGATTATATTCAGGCCAAGGTGCATATTTACGACAATGCAGATACTTGTGTTAGCAACTACGATGATGAAACCACAAGGCACGATGCCAACGACATTTTCTTCAGCCTGAATCCCGCAGCCGGGGTTGATTTTGGATTAGTCGATGGAGACGGTATTTACCTCGCGTATCAGGGTGAGCCGTGGATCAGAGTTGACGAATTAAAAATTTCGGGGCATCACAACTGGGCCAATTGCCTGGCCGCGATGGCACTCGCGCATACCATCGGTGTATCGAGAAAAGCCATCGTTGCAGCGCTGAAAAATTTCCGCGGCATTCCACATCGCAGTCAGTGGGTGGCCGAGAAGGACGGCGTCGAGTGGATTAATGATTCCAAGGCGACCAATGTGGGAGCCGCAAAAGCATCAATCGAGGGGCGTGATCGGCCGGTAATACTAATTGCCGGCGGGCAATCCAAAAATGCCGATATGGGTGCGCTGGGTGAAGTACTGAAGGCACGCGTGAAGCTGGTGTTATTAATGGGTGAGGATGCTGACAGAATGGAACAGGCCTGGCGCGGATCAACTCGTATAGAGCGGGTTGACAGCATGAAGTGCGCGGTGGCCCGGGCCTTCGCAAATGCCAAAGCCGGAGACTGCGTGTTACTCGCACCCGCCTGTGCGAGTTTCGACATGTATGAAAAGTTCGAAGCACGCGGCGATGATTTTGTGCAAAACGTGCGGGGTTTGATCAATGTCTAGCCTGTCCAGCCAGGCGGTACGCGCTGACAGGATAGCGGCTCAACCGACGATTGATTATGCGCCAAATATTGATCGCAGCATTCTAATGCTTTATCTGATTCTGATTATCATCGGTCTGGTGATGGTGGCCTCGGCGTCAATTGGTATTGCCGATCAGGCCACCCAGGATCCATTTTATTACGCCAAACGCCAGTTTTTGCGCATCCTGCTGAGTCTGATGCTAGTTTGGCTAGCCTGCAAAATACCGCTGGTATTCTGGAAGAATAATGGCATGGCATTAATGCTTGGTACGATTGTATTACTCGGGGTGGTATTAATACCAGGCATTGGACATACGGTAAACGGCAGTACTCGCTGGCTAAACTTCGGTGTGTTTACATTCCAGATATCCGAAGTATCGAAGCTGTTTTTGATTATTTATCTGAGTGGCTATCTGGTACGGCGCTGCCAGGAATTGCAAAACAATACAATGGGGTTCATCAAACCCATGCTGGTGTTGGCGTTCGCCAGTGGGTTGTTGATCCTGGAACCGGATTTTGGAGCAGCGGCTGTTTTATTACTCACCGGGCTGGGTCTGATGTTCCTCGGTGGGGTGCGGTTCGGACAGTTTTTACTTTTTATACTCGGCACCCTGGGCATCATGGTAGGGCTCGCGGTTTCTTCGCCTTACCGCCTGTCACGAATTACCTCATTTATTGATCCCTGGGCTGATCCGTTTAACAGTGGTTTTCAATTGACCCAGTCGTTGATTGCAATTGGCAACGGTGGCTGGTTCGGCAGCGGGTTAGGGGGCAGTATCCAAAAGCTGTTTTATCTGCCTGAGGCCCATACTGATTTTCTATTTGCAATTTATGCCGAAGAATTCGGGCTTGCCGGTACGGTATTGCTAGTCTCTTTATACGCCTTGTTTGCAATACGCTGTTTCAGCATAGGTAAAATGGCATTACTCGGACGCCAGGCCTTCGGTGCTTACCTGGCCTATGGGGTTGGCCTGTTAATTTCCATACAGGCGATTATTAATATCGGTGTCAATTTGGGCGCCTTCCCCACCAAAGGACTGACATTGCCGTTTGTCAGCTATGGTGGAAATAGCATTTTAAGCATGTCGTTTGCGGTTGGACTGGTTCTCAGGGTTTATCTCGAATACAAACAGGGTGAATACGATCCATCGACGTTAAAAAGCCGGCGTTCCAGGCGCACTGTTCCGCATCGGGTGAGCGCATGAAGCAGAAAGCGCAAAAACCGATCGTGGTCATGGCTGGTGGCACCGGAGGGCATGTTTTTCCGGCTCTCGCGGTAGCCGAATGTCTACGTCTCAAGGGTGAAACCGTCGTCTGGTTCGGTACTCGCTCCGGTATCGAGGCGCGCGTCGTGCCCGCGGCTGACTTTCCGATCCAATGGCTTAGCGTGCAGGGCCTGCGTGGTAAGGGGTTGGCAGCATTGATTCTGGCACCATTCAGGCTAATACGCGCCAGTTGGCAGGCACTTGTGGCGCTGATACGACTACGCCCTAAAGCCGTGCTCGGCATGGGTGGCTTTGTTTCAGGTCCCGGGGGTCTGATGGCATGGATACTGAATATACCGCTATTCCTGCACGAACAAAATTCGGTGATCGGATTAACCAATCGCCTGCTGAGTCGATTGGCGCGGAAAAACTATTTTGCATTCCCTGGTACCTCGCAACAGATACCACGCAGCGAGTGTATCGGTAATCCGCTGCGTAGAGATCTGATCGGTCTGCCGGCACCCGAAATGCGCCTGGCAGGCAGGCAGAACAATCCAGTTAACCTGCTGGTAATCGGGGGTAGTCTTGGTGCTGCCACCTTGAACCGGGTATTACCCGAGGCAGTATCGCGGCTCGACCCCGGTGAAAGACCTGCCATTAAGCACCAGTGTGGCAGTGCCCATGTGAAGGTCTGCGAGCAAAAGTATCTAGAAGCAAATGTCGATGCCGAGGTTTTTGCATTTATCGATGATATGCGAGAGGTATACGAATGGGCGGACCTGGTGGTTTGTCGAGCTGGCGCGCTGACCATCACTGAGCTGATGGCGGTAGGTATCGCATCCATCCTGGTTCCTTTTCCGTTCGCTGTGGATAACCACCAGTATCACAACGCGCGTTTTCTGGAGCAACATCAGGCCGCACGTATCTTGCTGGAGGATAATCTGGATGCGGTGACCCTGGCCTTACAACTGCGTTATTTCCAGCAAAACAGGGAGGCCCTGATGGAAATGTCGATCAAGGCACGCGCGCAAGCAAAAACGGATGCAACTGAACAATTGGCACAGGGCATTCTGGCAGGAGCGTCATCGTGACAGTCAGTGCTAAGCATTTTATGCGTCGGATCAAAAATATCCACTTCGTAGGTATCGGTGGTGCAGGCATGAGCGGTATCGCCGAAGTTTTCCACAACCTGGATTACGTCATCAGTGGTTCGGATATTGTCGAAAGTTCGATGGTGCGGCATTTGCGTGCACTGGGCATTAAGATTCATATTGGCCATCGCGCCGAAAATATAGACGCCGTGCACGTGGTGGTGGTTTCCAGCGCAATCGATGAAGACAATGCGGAAATCGCCGCGGCTAAAGAGCAGCGAATTCCGATAGTGCGACGGGCTGAAATGCTCGCCGAATTGATGCGATTCCGGCGTGGTATAGCGGTTGCTGGTACGCATGGCAAGACTACTACCACGAGTCTAATTGCCAGTGTGTTAGCGCAGGGGAATATTGACCCCACCTATGTGATTGGCGGCATGCTTAATAGTTCGGCCAGCCATGCAAAGCTGGGACTGAGTGATTATCTGGTCGCAGAAGCCGACGAAAGCGATGCTTCGTTCCTGTATTTGCAACCGATGATGGCAATCGTCACCAATATCGATCGAGACCACCTGTCGACCTACGAAGGTGATTTTGAACGACTTAAACAAACCTTCGTAGAATTCTTACACCACCTGCCATTTTACGGCCTGGCGATTGTCTGCATCGATGATCCCGTGGTGCGGGAGATTCTTGGCGATATCGCACGACCCATTTTGACATATGGTGAATCCGAAGATGCCGATGTTCGTATCACTGCAATACGAGCGAATGGTGCAAAAACTGAATTTAAGGTCCATTTGCCCGATCAGGAAACCGCACTCGATATCGATTTAAATCTAACTGGAAGGCATAACGTGCTGAATGCTACGGCTGCAATCGGTATTGCCTGGGAGCTTGGAGTGAGTGCTGGTGACATTCAACTTTCCCTGGCCAGATTCACCGGCATAGGGCGCAGATTTCAGATTAGCGAGAACGTCACCGTGCCGGCAGGAAAGGTTATGCATATTGATGATTATGGTCATCACCCGACCGAAATTCGGGCGACGCTCGAAGCGATTCGTATGGCCTGGCCAGAGAAACGCCTTACCGTGGTTTTTCAACCGCATCGATATACGCGTACGCGAGATCTGTTCGAGGATTTTAGTCAGGTACTCTCGGAAGTCGATCAACTGGTATTGACTGAAGTCTACCCGGCCGGAGAAAAACCTATCAATGATGCCGACGGTCGAGCGCTGGCAAGATCGATACGCGTGCGTGGCAAGATAGATCCGATATTTGTCGAAGATATCGAGTCGCTGCATGAAGTCGTCGATAGCTTATTGCAGGACGGAGATATCTTTTTAACCCTGGGCGCGGGCAGTATCGGTGCCTGGTCGGCTGATTTTCTCAGCCAATGCGAAACAAACGGACAGGGACAATGAACGTGGCCGAGTCGAAGACATTTCGTGGGCAACTGCTGATTGACGAGCCAATGTCCAGGCATACCAGCTGGCGCGTGGGTGGAAAAGCTGATCATTACTACATGCCTGCCGACCTGGCCGACTTGCAGTTCTATCTGTCCAGGGTGAAGCAGGATACGCCGATTAACTGGATAGGGCTCGGAAGCAATATGCTGGTTCGCGATGGTGGAATTCGTGGCGAGGTGATTGCTTCGCTGGGCGGGCTGAATGAACTGCGGCTTGGCAAAGATGGCATAGTCTATGCTGAGAGCGGAGTCACCAGTGCCAAACTGGCAAAATTTTGTCACAGGCATGGTCTCGCCGGTGCTGAATTTCTGGCAGGTATCCCGGGAACAGTGGGTGGCGCATTGACGATGAATGCGGGTGCTTTCGGCAGTGAAACCTGGCCCCATGTAGAGCGTTTAGTCATGATTAACCGCCGCGGTGAACTGGTCAACCGGCTGGCGTCAGAGTTTAGTGTTGGCTACCGCCGGGTCAGCCAGTTTGCAGATGAGTGGTTTGCTGCCGGCTATTTTCACTTTACTGCGAAAACTGGCGGGCAGGATTCCAACATCAGACAATTACTGCAAAAGCGTAATGCCAGTCAACCTATCGGTTTGCCGTCATGTGGTTCTGTGTTTAAAAACCCTGTTGGCCATCATGCGGCGCAATTGATTGAGGCTGCCGGATTGAAAGGCCATTACCTTGGTGATGCCTGCGTTTCGCAAAAGCATGCTAATTTTATAATCAGCAATGATAAAACTCGGGCTGCTGATATCGAGGCATTGATCGGGTTCATCCAGCAAGTGGTGAAACAAAAATTTAACCTCGAACTGGAAACCGAAGTGCGTATTCTTGGGGAGCACTCGTAATGTACGAGAGTCTAATGCCGAGCCCGGGGTCAGCTGCCAAATGTGGCAGGGTTGCGGTGATGATGGGCGGCATGTCTGCCGAGCGCGAAATTTCTCTGAAAAGCGGTAATGCGGTTTTTGAGGGATTAAAAAAGGCTGGAGTAGATGCTTTCAAATTCGACCCACAGCAAGATATGTTGCGTCAGTTGCTCGACCTGAAAGCCGATCGCATATTCAATATATTACACGGTCGGGGAGGAGAAGACGGTTCGGTCCAGGCGGTACTAGATATGATTGGATTGCCTTATACCGGCAGTGGCGTAGCGGCATCGGCGCTGACTATGGACAAGCTTGCGACCAAGAGAGTGTTACTCGGCAGTCAAATACCAACCCCGGATTACAGGGAGCTAAATAGTGAGGATGACTGTAAACGGTTGCTGGAAGATCTCGGACTGCCGGTGTTCGTTAAACCTGTTCTAGAGGGATCCAGCATTGGCATGACGCCGGTGTACGATGCAGTTGATCTGGTGCCCGCCTGGCAAAAGGCGAGTGAATTTGGTGATGTTTTTGCGGAGAAATTAATCATTGGTGCAGAATACACCGCTGCTTTTATCGACCGCCAGATATTACCGCTGATCAAGCTGGAAACCCCGCGTGAATTCTATGATTACGAAGCCAAGTACTTTGCGGACGACACTATCTACACCTGTCCCTGCGGCCTGGATGATGTCCTGCTAGGCAAAATTAATAGCCTGGTAGAGCAAACCATTAAAGTGACCGGGGTGCGGCATTGGGGACGCGCTGATTTAATGCTGGATGAGGCAAACCAGCCCTGGATGATCGAAGTCAACACCGCACCGGGGATGACTGATCACAGCCTGGTGCCTATGGCTGCCAGAGAGGCGGGCCTGGATATGCCGAATCTAGTGCTGAGAATTTTACAGTCAACGCTATCTGGAGACGAATCCCATGTTTAGCTTCCGAAATAAAGCCACGCAGGCAAAAAGAAAATCGGTTACAACCACCCGGCTCGAATTCAGGTGGCGCCGATCTTTTAACTGGCTTTTGCTGCTGATGCCTTTTATTGGCGGTACTGTTTATCTGTCGTATCAAGACACCCTGCTGCCGATAAAGACGATCCAGTTATCGGGTACTTTTCGGTACATAGATCAGCAGGAGATCGAATCGGCGGTGCAACAATATATTGGCGAAGGCTTCTTTTCGTTAGATATCAATCGCGTGCAAAAAACCCTCGGTGATAAGCCCTGGACCGAATCGATTTCGATTCGTCGGGTTTGGCCAGACCGGCTGAATATTGTAGTTGTAGAAAAAAAACCGGTAGCCCGTTGGGATAATAATCATCTGCTTAGTGATAAGGCCGCGGTCTATCGAGCAGAAACTAAAGCATTTTCCGAGTTACCGTTGGTATACACAGCGGGGACTAATCCCGGGCAGATATTGTATCTCTATTATCGGCTAGCGAGTCAATTCTCAAGTTTGAACGAAACCCTGGTAGCGGTTCACAAAGACAGTCGAGGCGCGCTCGATTTACAACTTGAGAATGGCTTGATGATAAAAGTCGGTAGATCCGACATTGAGCGCAAAATCTTACGTTTTGTGGCGATTTACCGACAGCAGATTCAACCCAGGCTAGCAGAAATTCAGCAACTCGATTTACGCTATAGCAATGGATTCGCCGTAGCCTGGAAAAAAGAAATATTGCAAAGCCGGGACGAAGCATCCCTGTGGAGAAATAATAATGTCTAAAAAACCGGTCAATAATCTCATTGTCGGACTGGATATTGGCACTTCAAAAGTAGTTGCGATTGTCGGAGAAATTACCGTCGAAGGTAATATCGATATTATTGGTATCGGTACACAGGCGTCACGGGGGTTGAAAAAGGGTGTCGTGGTTAATATCGAATCGACAGTACAGTCGATACAGCGTGCGGTTGAAGAAGCTGAATTGATGGCCGGTTGCCAGATTCGCTCTGTTTACGCTGGTATAGCGGGTAGTCACATTCGCAGTATCAATTCTCATGGCATAGTCGCAATTAAAGACAAAGAAGTAACTGAGGCTGATGTCGCGCGTGTCATCGACGCTGCCAAGGCTGTTGCGATACCGGCAGATCAACGCATTCTACATGTGTTGCCGCAGGAATTTGTGATCGACAATTCTGAGGGTATACGCGATCCGATCAGTATGTCAGGGGTGCGTCTGGAGGCGAAGGTGCATCTGGTGACCGGTGCCATGAGCGCGGCGCAAAATATAATCAAATGCGTGCGCCGCTGTGGGCTTGAAGTTGACGATATTATTCTCGAGCAACTGGCCTCCAGCGCTGCAGTGTTGACCGAGGATGAAAAAGAATTGGGGGTTTGTCTGGTTGATATCGGCGGCGGCACTACCGATATTGCCGTTTTTTCGGACGGGGCGATCCGACATACCGCGGTTATTCCGATCGCCGGAGATCAGGTCACTAACGACATAGCTGTGGCATTACGCACGCCAACACAATATGCCGACGAATTAAAAATACGATACGCCTGTGCGCTTCGACAGCTAGCTGCCGAAGATGAAACTATCGAGGTGCCCAGCGTCGGTGACCGTGAGCCGCGCAGGCTGGCGCGCCAGACCCTGGCCGAGGTGGTTGAGCCACGCTATGAGGAATTGCTGAGCCTGGTGCAGGCCGAGCTCAGGCGGAGTGGACTTGAGGAAATTTGTGCTGCCGGTGTGGTATTAACCGGTGGCAGTTCGAAGATGGAGGGTGCGATCGAGCTGGCTGAAGAGATTTTTCATATGCCGGTTCGTCTGGGCTATCCACAGCATATATCGGGTTTGGTCGACGTTGTGCGCAACCCGATACATTCGACCGGTGTTGGATTGCTGCTGTTTGGAAACAGGCAGCAATCCGCCTTGTCCAGTTACCGACTGGACGATCACTCTGAAGCCGGCATTTTGGCGAGAATGAAAAGCTGGTTTCAGGGTAATTTTTAGCAATAGTAATAGCAAGAGAGGGTACTAAAATGTTTGAACTGATGGATTCACATTCCAGAGATCCGGTGATCAAGGTCATAGGTGTCGGCGGGGGAGGTGGTAACGCTGTGCAACACATGGTGTCGGCAGGCATCGAAGGGGTGGAGTACATATGCGTGAACACCGACATACAGGCACTCAAAAAAATGGATGTTCGAGCGACAATGCAAATTGGCGCTAGCATTACCAAAGGTCTGGGTGCAGGTGCGGACCCGGGAATCGGGCGACAGGCAGCGCTGGAAGATCGAGAGCGTATTCAGGAAGCAATCGATGGCTCCAATATGCTATTTGTTACTGCCGGCATGGGTGGTGGTACTGGTACCGGTGCGACGCCGGTAATCGCGCAGATTGCCAAAGAAATGGGGATCTTGACCGTTGCCGTGGTGACAAAGCCCTTTGCGTTCGAGCGTAGCAAGCGCATGGCGCAAGCCGAAGCCGGAATTAAAGAGCTCTCGGGTGTGGTTGATTCGATGATTACCATTCCTAATGACAAATTAATGCCCGTGCTGGGTAAGGATACCTCGTTGCTCGAAGTCTTTATGAAAGCCAACGATGTACTCAAGGGTGCGGTTCAGGGTATTGCCGAATTGATAACCTGTCCCGGTTTAATCAACGTCGATTTTGCCGATGTTCGCACAGTCATGTCGGAAATGGGCATGGCGATGATGGGAACCGGTTCGGCAACAGGCGAGAATCGCGCCCGTGAAGCCGCGACAATGGCAATATCATCACCGCTACTGGAAGACATTAATATTTCTGGCGCACGCGGCATACTAGTCAACGTCACAGCGGGTCTGGATCTGGCGATTGGTGAACTCGATGACGTGGGTACTGCGATTACCGAATATGCTTCGACCGACGCCAATGTTGTGGTTGGCACCGTGATTGATGCGGATATGCCGGAAGGTGAATTGCGCGTCACCATGGTAGCGACGGGCCTCGGCAGAGATAAAACTCTTGCCGATACGCCAATTACCGCTATCAAGCCGGAGAAAAATGGCGAGATTGATTATAAAAAGCTGGAAAGGCCGACGGCTATTCGTCAGAAAATTGTAGGCGATTCGATCGAAATACCCCAGGACAAGGAAAGCATGGAGTATCTTGAAATTCCTGCATTTTTGCGTCGTCAGAACGATTAGATGTTAGGGAAATTATGATCAGGTTATGACCGACCATATTGGACACGAAATAATCAATATTGGTACTGCGAAACCAGGCCTTAGCTCTGCTAAGGCTGCCCCATGAGCGAAGCGTTTGCTCTGGGTTTGGCTTTCTTGCGTGCCTCGATTTAGATTATTTTACATTCTCGTATGATGCGCCCAGACTTAATCAGAAATCCCCAGGCCCTCTTGCCAGGAACCGGTTCAGGGACGAACCGACAGGCTCTTTTTAGCGCTAGAAAATATCGAGTGTATTTCGTACTAGCTAACATCCAGAAACACAATTTCTAGCTCTATCATTCATCTCGCCAAGGGTCAATTCTACTTTTAAGCAGCAGCCCAGATCGTCAAACTATAGTAGCGATTTTCGGTTCGCCCAATCTAATCCTCAACAAAAAAGTATCACGGGTCCATATATGACCCTGTTAATGCTTTGAGTAATGGGATTAAAAAAGTTCAGTTGCGAACTTTAAACCAGGCAGACTCGGCTCCCTATATCGAACTTATTCTCTCCGCCTGTGCGCGTAAACTGACCAGGGCGGATTGAGCATCGGCCAACTTTTTATTTTCCTTGTCGACCACCGCTGCAGGGGCTCTGGAGGTAAAGTTTTCGTTACTCAATTTGGTTTCAATGCGATTTGTCTCTTGTTCGAGCTTTTGAATATTTTTCTGCAATCGAATCAATTCAGCGTCCTTGTCGATCAAACCGGCAAGCGGAATTAACAGGCTCATATCTCCGACTAGTGACGTGGCTGATTCAGGTGCCGCATCATTCGTGTCGAGCCAGTTAATGGAATCAAGCTTAGCCAGAGATACCAGCAGGGTTCGATTTTGTTCGAGTCTTTGTCGATCCAGATCGCCACCATTGTGACAAATTACCGGTAATGGTTTACCTGGCTTAATATCCATTTCGGAGCGAATTTGCCGAACACCCACGACAAATTGCTTGACCCATTCAAGTTCTTCGATTGCGCTGCTATCGATCAGTTTTTCATTTGCCTGTGGGTATGAACTAAGCATTATCGTCTCTGCCTCTATCGAGGCTAGTGGTGCGACGCGTTGCCAGAGTTCTTCAGTAATATAAGGCATGATCGGGTGCAGTAAACGTAAAACCGCTTCTAGTATCGTAACCAGCGTGTGTCTGGCCGCACTTTTTTGCTCGGTGCTGTAGTTGTCAGAATACAAAACCGGTTTGGATAGTTCGATATACCAGTCACAATAGTCATTCCAGACGAATTCGTACAAATCTCGTGATACCAGGTCAAATCGATACGATTCCATATGTTGAACGATTTGCGCTTCGACCTGTTGCAATCGTGAAATAATCCAGCGATCCGCGAGTGACTGTTTGCCAGGGCTGCAATCCTGATCCTCGGTGTTTTGCAATACATAGCGTGATGCATTCCACAATTTGTTGCAGAAATTTCGATAGCCTTCGATGCGACTTAAATCAAAACGGATGTCACGTCCGGTGGTTGCCAGCGAGGTGAAGGTGAAGCGCAGGGCATCGGTGCCGAATGCGGGAATGCCATGCGGATAATGTTTTTTTGTCGCGGCGATGATAGCTGGCGCCATATCGGGCTGCATCAATCCCCTGGTGCGCTTGGCGAGTAAGTCTTCGAGGCTGATTCCATCGATCAAATCGAGCGGGTCTAACACGTTACCCTTCGATTTCGACATTTTGTTTCCATCTGCATCGCGCACCAGGCCGTGGATATAGATTTCACGGAAAGGTACTTCATCCATAAATTTGAGCCCGAACATAATCATCCGCGCTACCCAGAAAAAGATGATATCAAAACCGGTAACCAGCACGCTGGTCGGATAAAAGGCTTTTAATGCCGAATCGTCCGAGTTTGGCCAACCCAGGGTGCTGAAGGGCCAAAGTGCAGATGAAAACCAGGTGTCGAGTACATCCTCGTCCTGTGTCAGTTCCAGATCTTGAGAAAGTTTGTATTTACTACGGGCGGCATCAGCGCTTGGTGCGACAAAAAAATTACCCGATGCATCGTACCAGGCAGGGATACGATGCCCCCACCAGATCTGTCGTGATATACACCAGTCCTGAATATCTTCCATCCAGTTAAAATAGGTTTTCGACCAGTTTTCAGGGATAAACTTGATACTGCCATTCTTAACCGCCTCGATCGATGGTTTGGCCAGGGGCTCGGCGCGCACAAACCACTGGTCGGTGAGGTAAGGTTCGATCACCGACTGGGTGCGGTCACCGCGCGGCACCATGAGCTTGTGGTCTGCTACTTTATCTAGCAGGCCGAGCGCGTCAAGATCGCGGATAACCGCCTTGCGTGCGTCAAATCGATCCATGCCCTGATAGGCTTCTGGAGCCTGGTCATTAATCTTCGCGTCGATGGTGAATATATTGATCAGTTGCAAATCATGCCGCATACCGACTTCGTAGTCGTTGAAATCGTGCGCAGGGGTGATTTTTACGCATCCAGAACCAAACTCCGGATCGACATAATTGTCTGCAATGATGGGTATGGTGCGACCGGTTAGCGGTAGCTCGATTTGCTTACCGAGTAGATGTGCGTAACGCGGATCGTCAGGATGAATCGCTACCGCCGAATCGCCCAGCATGGTTTCAGGTCGGGTAGTCGCGACGATGAGGAATCCATCTTCTCCGACTAGCGGATAACGCAGGTGCCACAGGTGGCCGTTTTCTTCCTCAGAGATAACTTCGAGATCGGATACCGCAGTGTGTAAAACCGGATCCCAGTTTACCAGGCGTTTGCCGCGGTAAATCAAATCCTCGTCATAGAGTTGTATAAAAACATTCTGTACCGCAGCCGACAGGCCGTCATCCATGGTAAAGCGTTCACGACTCCAGTCCGGTGAGGCACCCATGCGACGTAACTGTTGCGTAATGGTACCCCCCGATTCAGCCTTCCATTTCCATACACGATCGATAAAAGCATCACGACCGAGGTCGTGGCGGGTTTTATTTTCAGCGCTTAACTGACGCTCAACCACCATTTGTGTGGCAATACCTGCATGATCGGTTCCTGGTTGCCACAAGGTATTGTCACCTTTCATGCGATGGTAGCGGATCAGGGTATCCATAATGGTGTCCTGAAACGCGTGGCCCATGTGCAGGCTACCGGTAACGTTCGGTGGTGGGATGACGATGCAATAGGGATTGTCGCCACCCTGAGGCTTGAAGTAGCCCTTGTCTTCCCAGTGCTGGTACCAGGTTTGTTCAATTGCCTGTGGGTTATAGGTTTTTTCCATCACTGTTTGTTTCAGTATTTATCTGTCGGTCAAAAGTAGCGCGAGATTATACATTGAGTTTTGGTTTGATGTCAGAGTTGAAAAATTTTAAATTTATGATTACATGTTATCGCACACACCAAGTCTCTCATTCCTTCGCACTTACTCTAGATTAACTACGAAGGAATGAGAGCCTTGGTGTGTGAAATCTT
>CBDUSZ010000021.1:0-22454 GCA_965370015.1 uncultured bacterium
AACAGTCTCAGTTACTTAAGCAGGAGGGTATTCAATTCGACGGCTTAAAAATAATAATGACTGCCAGGGACGAAGACAGCCTGGACAAGTTGTTATGGGGGCCCAGGGAGGAATAGCCCACCGGGTGCAATGCCTCTGGTGATATTGAGCAACCATAAGTTGGTTAGGCAAAACGCTCAGGGGATATCTTTGGTTTATCGGATTTTTTCATCCCGGTGTCGCCACTCTTCGTCAATCTAGAGTATGTCACGGGATTAGCCAAATAGCCGGGGTTTCGTGGCAGTCTGTTTCGACCTTGCCTACGACACTGAAATTGGCGACAACAAGGTATACGGTGGCACCTCACTCAAATTTTAACAGCATCTAGAATACGTATTGCACCATCATCATGTAAAACAGGGTACCGCTAATAATTGAAACCAGGTAGTTCTTCAACCCCAGGTGTATCAGCACGGTCACTATCACCGCAGAGATTTCACTAAAACCATAGGGCACAACATTCAAGTTGATATGCTTGAGCGAATAAAATATCAATATAGTCATGATGATTGGCGGGAAGGTTTTTTCGACAAAAATAATAAATGCGGGTGGTTCGCGACTTACAAAAAATAGAAATGGAAACAGGCGAGTAGCAAAGTTTGCCAGGCTCATGACGATAATAGCAATCAGAATGTCCAGATTATCCATCATTAATCGCCCCCGACTGGCCTTCAATCTGTCGCTTCAACATGAACATCAGCAACAGTGAAATGCCAATGGCTGACACCAGCATTCGGTTCATGGGTAACAGACTATAAGCAACAGTCGCCGCAACGGCGCCTATTATGAAGGGCAAATAACTGTTAATTTTTTTATATTGTTCGATGGCGAGCACGATAAATAAAGCCGTCAACGAGAATTCCAGGCCCGCGGTATCGAATGCAATAATACCGCCTGATAGCGCACCTAATGTTGTTCCAATCACCCAATAGCTCTGGTTTAAAATGCTCAGGTAAAAGTAATAATGTTTCGCGGAAAGCCCCTGTTTTTCGGGTACCGAGGTTAATAGTGCATAGGTTTCATCGGTAAGCGCAAAAATTAAATAGGGTTTGAATAAACCGCTTGCGTTGAATTTTCGCAATACCGAAAGACCATAAAACGCCTGTCGTAGATTAACCATCAGAGAGGCGATCGCGAGATCAAAAAATCCGACCTTGGCGTTTATCATGCCGATCGCTAAATATTGCAGCGCACCAGCGTAAACAAAAATCGACATCAGCGTCGCCAGATACCAGGCATAGTCATAACTGACAAATAATAGCCCGAATGCGAAACCGATGATCACATACCCCATCATCACCGGTATCGAAACCCTAAACGCCGTATACAACTCGCGTCGATGCAGCACGACTAACCCCTGCTAATTATTTAGCCAGATATTATTGAAGATGATTTACAGGGCTAGCGGTAGCTAGCAGAAGTAATAAACTGGGAAAATATTTCGCACCAGACCACAATCGCGGCATATTGTTCCAGGTCAACAGACTCATCGAGGGGCACAATGAAATTATCGAAAGTTCTTATCGGTCCCACTTTCAATGAATCTGCCTTTATTTCCAGAAACGAGTCACTAGTATCGACCAGGTTCCTGGTCAGGTATAGATAATAATCAGGTCCGGGGGCAAGAGAACCCATCAAACTAATGCTGGTTTGGTTAATGGATACATCACCTTCACCCCAATGAATTAAATCGCTACCTGCGATGTCTTTGACAAACCTGGTTTTGTACAGGGCCTGCTGCGATGAAGATGTGACTTCTGAAACAGTGGGTCCTGCGGGTGCTGTCAGTATTGGCAGTAAGTAAATGCCGAGCATGACGCCCAATACCAGCGCCACTGAATGGGTAAACAAAAATCGTAATAGTTTCATCCTGGCTCCGGAGGCATCAATTTTTCTGGATAAAAAAGCTGATCCGATTATGTCTATCATGCCTATAAAAATCTATTCTTATTTAATCACTGCCTATTCAAAAAATTGCACCACTGGATAAAATTTCAATCATAAAGTCGATAGTGTTGGTAGCCTGTCAGAGCCCTTTCTATGCGATAATTCATGACAATCATTCATTTTGGCGGATATTTATGACAGGTAATAAATACGACTATGACGTAATCGCATTAGGGGCTGGCAGCGGGGGTTTATCGGTTGTCGAGCGTGCTGCAAGTTATGGGCAAAAATGTGCGGTTGTCGAACACGGCAAAATGGGTGGCACCTGCGTGAACGTCGGTTGTGTTCCGAAAAAAATCATGTGGTTTGGCGCCAACTTGTCGCATATGCTCGAAGACGTTGAAAGCTACGGTTTTGATGTCAAAAAACAGGGTTTCGACTGGACCCACCTGGTGGCAAAGCGTGAAGCTTATATCAGTGGCATTAATCACTGGTACCACGGTTACCTAAAAGATCTCGGTATCGATGAACTCCAGGGCTCCGCCAGTTTTGTCGATCCACATTGCATTGAAATTGATGGCAAACGCTATAGTGCGAAACATATCGCTATTGCCACCGGCACGATACCGACAATTCCAGATATTCCCGGTGCAGAACATGCAATCACTTCGGATGGTTTTTTCGCACTCACCCAACGCCCCGACCGGGTCGCAATAGCCGGTTCGGGTTATATTGCGGTTGAACTGGCAGGCGTGCTTAATTCTCTCGGTACCGAAGTCACTATGTACCTGCGAAAGAACCATGTACTGGGAAATTTTGATTCGATGCTGAGTACTACTTTATTCGAAATATTAAAAAATTCAGGTGTGCAACTAAAGACCGAAAATCAAATCCGGCGAATTACCAAAGCTGACGACAGTTCGCTCGAAATTGTTGATTTGAATGGTAAAACGCAAGGCGGCCTCGATCAGGTATTATTCGCAGTCGGTCGGAGTCCTGATCATGGTTCATTAAAAATTGAAAACTCGGGTGTGGCGCTCGATGATCACGGGTATGTTAAAACCGATCTCTATCAAAATACCAATCAGGCGCATATATTCGCCCTCGGTGATATTACCGGGCGTGCACCACTCACCCCGGTCGCAATTGCGGCTGGCCGCCGATTAGCTGATCGGCTATACGACGGTCAAAGCGATCGGCATCTTGACTATGAAAATATCGCCACGGTTGTCTTCAGCCATCCCCCAATTGGTACGGTAGGCCTGAGTGAGGCCGCCGCTATCAGGCAGCACGGAGATCAAATCAAAGTTTATCAAACCAGCTTTACCGCCATGTATAACGCGATTAGCAATCACCCGCTACAAACCGCAATGAAACTGGTATGTCTCGGCAAGCAGGAAAGAGTCATCGGATGCCACATCATAGGACCAGGCGCCGATGAAATGTTACAGGGATTTGCCGTCGCTATACGCATGGGAGCGACGAAGAAGGATTTTGACGATACTGTAGCAATACATCCAACCAGTGCCGAAGAGCTGGTAACAATGCGTTAATGCCGCCCAAAGCCTGCCCGTTTGGCAATCTCCGGGTTAGCATCCGCAGGAATCACAATAACCGTCCTGGCTCCGGTTGATCACTGTCTGTTTTTCGGCATTTAAATTCAACTAAATATCCCGACTATTCTATTCCCAGGAGCAGGATTTTACCTTTCTATGCACAGAATTTATCATAATTTTAATTGTTTAATTTCAATAGATTATATAACTTAGTTAATGTTAATTATCTAATTGGGTTATTCTATTTGCCTGTATCTGTGGCAGGTGAATACGATGCTTTTTCAGCGATAGTCGTTTAGTCTGATTGAGAAAAACTGACTGACTATAGAAACTGGTTCGGCTTATTGGGGTGTCGATAACCAGCAATCGGCCATCGCGCTGCATTTCTGACATCCATGACTTTAGCCATTTGTATTATAGGTCGAGTACATCCTGCATACCGAACAGGCCATGATCCTTCTGTGCTATCCACTGGCTGGCACGAATAGCACCGTTGGCAAAAGTCATTCGGCTTGAGGCCTTGTGAGTGATTTCAATTCTCTCACCCTCGCCAGCGAATAATACGGTATGCTCACCTACGATATCGCCCGCACGTATCGTTTCAAAGCCGATTGTCTTGCGTTCTCTAACCCCGGTCTGTCCCTCTCGACCATAGATCGCGCAATCATCAAGATCGCGCCCGAGTGATTCAGCAATTACCTGCCCCATCTTTATCGCAGTGCCTGAGGGTGCATCGACTTTATGCCGATGGTGCGCCTCGATGATCTCGATATCGACACTGTTACCCAGGGCTTTTGCCGCTATTTGCAATAACTGCAGACAAAGGTTCACACCCACACTCATATTCGGGGCATACAAAATAGCAATGGTTTCGCCTGCCTCGCGTAATTTCTGTTCCAGGATTTCATCCGCTCCAGTGGTACCAATCACCATTTTTTTATTATTTTCCAGGCAATAGTCAACATGATTCGAAGTAACGGCAGGATGAGTGAAGTCAATTAATACATCAAATTTATCGGCTTCGAGGGTGTCAGTAATTAATACATTTTGAACTTCAATTCCAGCCACTATGCCGGCATCTGCGCCAATCAAAGCATGACCGGGCTTATCGGTTGCCTGGGTCAGGCAGGTTTCTTCACAAGCTGTGCAGGCAAGTACCAGATTTCTACCCATGCGGCCGGCAGCTCCGGCTATCGCGAGCCTGATCATAACTTCATATCTTCGAAGAACTTTTTCATCCCATCCATCCAGGAATTTTCATTCGGACTGTGCTTTTTAGCTGATTTGCCCATTAGCTCCCCAAATTGATTGAGTAACTCTTTTTGTTCGGAATTTAGCTTCACCGGTGTTTCCACTACGATACGGCAAATTAAATCGCCCACCGGTCCACCACGCACCGGCTTTACCCCTTTGCCACGCATACGGAATGATTTGTGCGTTTGCGTACCCGGCGGTATTTTAAGATTCAGGCGTCCATTTAAACTGGGAACTTCGAGCTCCCCTCCCAATGCTGCAGTGACTATACTAATCGGCACTTCACAATACAAATCGGCATTATCGCGTTGGAATATCGCATGAGGCTTAACGTGCATTTGTACAAATAAATCCCCGGCCGGTGCGCCCGCTTCACCCGCCTCTCCTTCACCGGCGAGTCGAATTCGATCACCGTTATCAACACCGACCGGAACTTCGATTGACAATGTTTTATGCTGTTTGACGCGACCAGCGCCGTGACAGGTATTACAGGGATCGCTAATCGTAGTACCGACACCGCGACATTTGGGACAGGTTTGCTGTACCGAGAAAAACCCTTGCTGCATGCGAACCTGTCCATGTCCACCACAGGTAACGCAAGTTTCGGGAGAGCTACCTTCTTTAGCACCCGAGCCCGCACAACTGGTGCAGTGTTTCATGGTCGGAATTCTGATTTTAACCGTTGTGCCTGCTACGGCGTCTTCGAGGCTTAATTCGAGGTTATATTGGAGATCGGCACCCTTTCGAGCCCGGGATCGCCCCCCACCGCCACCGAATATATCTCCAAATATATCACTGAAAGCATCTCCAAATCCGCCACCACCGAAGCCACCACCAGCCGATTGATCTACCCCGGCGTGACCAAACTGATCGTAGGCTGCGCGCTTGTTTGGATTAGACAGAATCTCGTAGGCTTCCTTCGCCTCCTTAAACAGTATTTCGGTTTCTTTGTCGTCCGGATTGCGGTCTGGATGAAGCTTCATCGCGAGGCGCCGAAAGGCCTTTTTCAGCTCAGCATCCGAGGCTGATCGTGCAATACCTAGAATTTCGTAATAATCTCTTTGCGCCATTTATTTAGCCTGCACATTGCCTCAGGGGGACGAAGGTCAGGTACAAACCGCGGTAGATGGGAAATTGTTTCATGATACCTAAGCCATTGGTTCTATCGAAAAGCACGATAGCATTCACTACCAGCGTTTAATATTCAGATTAACGCCGTAATGACAAAAAACCTGGCCTGTAAATTACAGGCCAGGTTTGTGAAATCCCTGAGGATTATTTTTTGTCGTCGTCTACTTCTTCAAATTCAGCATCGACTACATCGTCGTTAGAATCGCCAGAACCCGCTGCGTTTGCATCAACCGGGTCAGGGCCATCTTCCGAGTTCGCTGCATAGGCTTTCTCGGCCAGCTTGCTCGATGCTTCTGCCAGAGCCTGTGTCTTGTTTTCTATTTCTGCCTTATCCTTTCCTTCCATTGCGGTTTTCAATGCAGAGATTGCAGCTTCAATATTTGACTTGTCTTCTGCCTCGACCTGGTCACCGAGATCTTTCAGCGACTTTTCGGTAGCGTGAATCATTGCGTCTGCCTGATTTCGAGCCTCGACCATCTCGCGATGTTTGCGATCTTCGTCTGCGTGGGCCTCTGCGTCTTTTATCATGGCGTCGACTTCTTCATCCGATAAACCACTAGATGCCTTGATCACGATCTTTTGTTCTTTGCCAGTCGCTTTATCCTTTGCTGACACATGCAAGATACCGTTAGCATCAATATCGAAGGTGACCTCAATCTGTGGTACGCCACGTCGTGCCGTCGGAATATCTGACAAATCGAATCGACCTAGCGATTTATTACCAGTGGCGACCTCGCGTTCACCCTGTAATACATGTACGGTTACCGCTGCCTGATTGTCTTCTGCTGTGGAAAAAGTCTGCGATGCCTTGGTGGGAATCGTCGTATTCTTTTCAATTAATTTGGTCATGACACCACCCAGTGTCTCGATTCCAAGCGAAAGTGGCGTGACGTCAAGCAACAATACATTCTTAACATCACCACCCAATACCCCACCTTGAATGGCTGCACCGCTGGCTACTGATTCGTCTGGGTTCACATCGCGACGTGGCTCCTTGCCAAAGAAGTTTTTCACTACATCCTGTACTTTCGGCATGCGGGTCTGTCCGCCAACCATAATGATGTCGTCGATCTCAGAAACCGAAACACCAGCGTCATCAATTGCCACTTTCAGTGGATCAATTGTTCGCGCGATCAAATCATCAACCAGAGATTCAAGTTTGGCACGAGTTATTTTTATATTCAGGTGTTTTGGACCCGCCGCATCAGCAGTAATATAAGGTAGGTTAACCTCGGTTTGTTGAGTTGCAGATAATTCAATTTTAGCCTTTTCAGCCGCCTCTTTGAGGCGTTGCATCGCTAGCGGATCTCCGCGTAAGTCCATGCCCTGGTCTTTTTTGAATCCATCGGCAAGATAGTCGATCAGGCGCATATCAAAATCTTCACCACCGAGAAAGGTATCGCCATTGGTGGACAACACTTCAAACTGGTGCTCACCGTCAATTTCGGCTACTTCGATGATAGAGATATCAAAGGTACCACCACCGAGATCATATACAGCTATTTTCTTGTCGCCAGTTGCCTTGTCCATACCATAAGCCAGCGCGGCAGCGGTTGGTTCATTGATAATACGTTTGACTTCGAGACCGGCAATTTTACCGGCGTCCTTGGTCGCCTGGCGCTGTGAATCATTGAAATAGGCGGGTACCGTGATGACTGCTTCAGTAACCTCTTCTCCGAGGTAATCTTCGGCAGTTTTCTTCATTTTCTGTAGTACGCGAGCGGAAATTTCCGGCGGGGCCATCTTCTTCCCTTTGGCTTCCACCCAGGCGTCACCATTGTCAGCCTTTAATATTTTGTATGGCACCAAATCGATGTCCTTTTGCACGGCCTTTTCATCGAAGCGACGGCCAATCAATCGCTTGACTGCGTACAAAGTGTCATCCGGATTGGTAACCGCCTGGCGTTTTGCAGGCTGCCCA
Organism: uncultured bacterium; assembly: GCA_965370015.1. Classification (GTDB taxonomy): domain Bacteria; phylum Pseudomonadota; class Gammaproteobacteria. The sequence goes on from CBDUSZ010000021.1 coordinate 7,789, forward strand.
CCTAAAACTTCTTCATCATTGCCAAAAGCTACGATCGAGGGTGTAGTTCTATCACCTTCCGCGTTTTCGATAACTTTCGGCTTGCCACCTTCCATCACCGCCACACATGAGTTAGTAGTGCCAAGGTCAATTCCGATAATTCTACCCATTTAAATACTCCAAATAATCTGTTTGTTTAACTTAAGTCCTGATGTAAGGATAAATTCCCTACTTTCAAGTCATTACAAAATTTAAGGTTAAATATTTTGCTCCAATCTATTTGGCAACTACTACCATAGCCGGTCTAATTAACCTGTTGTTCAAGGAAAAACCTTTTTGCATCACCTTGATCACGATATTGGACTCAGCTTTATCATCTTCAACCATACTAATCGCCTGGTGCTGTTCCGGATCAAATGGTTCGCCCACCGGGTCTATCTGTTTCAGGCCGTGTTTTTCCAATACCTGGAGGAACATAGACATCGTCATTTGCGTGCCTTCGACAATACTCGACAGGCTGGCGTTCTTAGCTTCTGCTGCCTGTTGTCCCATTTCCATACTATCAACGATGGGTAGCAACGATTCGGTGAAATTACGTAACGCATATTTGTGGGCATTTTCAATATCCCTGCCCGCGCGCTTGTGATTATTTTCCATCTCCGCCTTTAATCGAATGATTTGATCCCAGTAATCCTTGATAGTCGCTTGAGCCTGCTCAAGTTGCTGTTCAATGCTTTCTTCCGCTACCTCGGCTTCATTCTCAGCACCAGCCCCGTCTTCGGCTTCTACACCAGACTTTAATAATTCATCGTCGGTTTTATTTATTTCTTTGCTTACTGGTTCTTCGTTATCTGCTATCTGATGTTGTTCAGAAGACATACTTAACTCCACGACTTTATTGGCAAATTTCCTCTGAGTGGATTCGCCCTTTTGATGATTATGTAATTGCTGATCTTTAATAATATCAGCGCGCAAAATTGGTGAGCTACAATGTATGGATTATTTATTTGTATTCAAGGCCGAACTCAATAATTTTGCAGTGACATCGACTACCGGTATTACCTGTTCGTAGGCGATTCGAGTAGGCCCTATGACTCCGAGCACACCAACAACCTGACCGTCAATTTGATAAGGTGCGCCAAGAATGCTGCAATCGCTTAACACCGAATAGCCTGATTCACTGCCGATAAATATTTCCACGCCTTCCGCCGAGGTACAACCATCGAGTAATTTAAGTAAATCCGTTTTCTCATTAAATACATTAAATATACTTCGTAACTTATTGATATCAGAGAGTTCTGCGTACTGCAAAAGATTAGATTCTCCGCTGGTAACAAGATCATCATGATTGCTGTCACTACACACTTCTTCCATTGCCTTGAGAACAGATTCCATGATGACATTGACGTCACCCCGGAGTTCCGACAATTCGCTCAGCAACTGATCTCGTGCACTTTTGAAATCCCGGCCAATAAGATACCGGGACAGGGTCTGCGCGGCCTGATGCAGTTCGATGTCGGTATAGTCTCGGTCTACCTGAATGACCTTGTTATGAACATCGTCCTGGTTAATCACCAGGATGACGAGAATACGACGATCAGACAGGCGCATGAATTCAAGATGTCGAATTTCGGCGGGCGCCGAATGGGTCAAGCTGATAATTCCGGTCAATTGGGTAATACTGGAGAGAATATCAGATGCACTCTGGATCAGGTCGGTAGAGGTTTTGTTGGTACTAAAGCTATCTGAAATCACCTTTTTCGCTGATTTGGCAAGATCATTTACCTCGAGCAAACTATCAATAAAAAAGCGATAGCCAGCTTCGGTGGGGATACGCCCCGCCGAGGTATGTGGTGAATCAACCAGACCCAGAGATTCTAATCTTGCCATGATATTACGAATTGTCGCAGAGCTGACGTCGAGACCCGGCAATTCGGCAAGGTATTTTGAACCCACAGGCTGAGCATCTCGAGTGTACGAGATGATAAGCTGCTTCAGCAGATATTGCGCTCGTTGATCAAGTTCGTATTTTTCAGCCATCGGGTCTGTTATATTGCGAATATGGTTTTATTGACTGGTAAATTGTATCTTTAAATAGATCACAGTAAAGAACGCACTGACATTTCTCCAGCAAAATTTGAACGAAGTGCAGCAAATAGCAATATTTTCAGGCTATCCTCCTGGTATTTCTATTAATTTGGGTTTTTTCGTGACAGGTTTTTGCTCCTGCAGAGTCCGCATATATGCCATCCGTGGCAGTAATTGTAATCGGTGCGATGCCAGCAGACGCGGCGACGCAGAAAATAACCGACGACTACCCAGTAGTGCAGGAGCAACTGCCGAGGAGCAAAAATCGTCAACCCCGCTATCGCGGAAAAAAGATCATTATATAGAGATGCCCTAATATTCATGCAATCGAAATTCACTACCATAGGCCTGGTTATTCGCCAGGATATACGTTCTCATCTCGACACTGTGAAGCTGGTCATCAGCGCACTCGGCAAGCATGCCAATGTGCTAGTGCATACTCTGGATACGGATCTTCAGATTGCGGAAATAGAAACTGTATCTATGACAAAGCTGGCGGATGGGAGCGATTTAGTCATTTCTCTGGGCGGAGATGGCACCCTGTTGACTACAGCAAGAGCATTAGTCGATAAAAGCACACCTCTTCTAGGCATTAATCTGGGCAGGCTCGGATTTTTAGCTGATATATCGGTAAACGATTTCGACCAACACCTGAATGCCGTTATTGCTGGCAAGTTCAGCATCGAAAGCAGATTTTTTATCGAGGGGGAAATCGAAGGCCCGAATCATTCGTCATCGAAAAATATCGCGGTTAACGATATCATTTTACATAGTCATCGGTCGCTGGGAATGATCATGTATGAAGTTTATAGCGATGGCACCCTGATTCACAAACAACGCGCCGATGGCGTAATTGTCGCCACGCCTACGGGATCTACCGCCTATGCACTTTCCGGTGGCGGTCCCATCATGCACCCTTCGTTGGAAACGCTGGCTATAGTTCCTATTTGCCCGCATACGCTGAGTAACAGACCCATTGTATTACCAGCAACCCATGAAATCGAAATTCGACTCACTGAAGCGGAATCGATTGCACAGGTTAATTATGATGGGCAGTCTACCCTGATTATAAATTCCGGGGACAAAATTCGAATAAGGCGCTATCCGCAGCCATTCACTTTACTGCACCCGGCAAATTATGACTACTTCGAGATATTAAGAGAAAAACTGTCCTGGAGTACAAACTACTGATGCTGGAGTCAATACAGATTAGTAACTTTGCAATCATCGAATCGCTCAATCTCGAATTCGAACATGGACTGACCGCGCTGACCGGGGAAACCGGCGCTGGAAAATCAATTCTACTCGATGCTATCAAATTGATAGCAGGCGACAGGGCCGACAGCGACAGCGTCAAAGCTAATCAGGAAAAGGCCGAAATCAGCATTAGATTCGATCTCGGCAACCATTTTCAAGCTAGAAAATGGCTGCAGGACAACGAAATGGCGAGTGATCACGAATGTATTATTCGCCGTGTGGTTTTTGCCAACGGCCGCAGCAAGGCTTTCATCAACGGTCATAACGCACCTCTGTCCCAGCTTAAAATCCTGAGCCAGTTAATACTCGATTTGCACGGACAGCACGAGCATCAGTCATTACAAAAGCCCCTGATACAGCAACAGCTACTCGACAGCTATATGGGCGATCACCAGTTAACTAGCGATGTTCGCCAGAAATATAGCGAGTGGCAACAGATAAAAAGCAGGCTAGCACAATTAAAAACAGGGTCAGTAGAACGGCAGCAGCGAATTGACCTGCTCAATTTATATTGCCAGGAACTAACAAATTTAAACCTCGGCGAGGGTGAAATTGAAAACATCCAAAATGAATATGCCCGCCTGTCACATGCCGGACTTTTACTCGAGAACACCTCAACGTTATTGGGCGTCCTCTACGATAATGACGAAAACACTGTGCAAAGCTTACTCAGCTTTTGCGAACAAACACTCAGCAGTCAATTAATTCACGATAACACCCTGGCGACCAGTCATGAACTAATCAGCAACGCACTCATCCAGATACAGGAAGCCAGCAACGAACTTCGCAACTATCAGAATTCAATAGACCTGTCCCCGGAACGCCTCGACTGGTTAAATCAACGTATTGCCAGTGCGCAGGACCTGGCGCGCAAGCACCATCGGCCGATTGAACAATTGCCAGAATTTAGCCGCGAACTCGAAATTGAACTCGAGGCCCTGCTAAATAATGAAGAAAATGAAGAAGAATTGAATCTGCAGCTAGCGCAGAAAATAAACGATTATTTAAAATCCGCGCGCCAGTTATCCACAAACAGACAGGAAACAGCACTGTCTCTATCTGAACAAATAACACGAATAATGCAACAACTGGGCATGGAGGGAGGGCAATTCTCTATTCAGGTCGATGAACTGGAATCAGAATCCGTTTTTAAGGCTTCCGGCTTGAATACTATTCGTTACCTGGTCAGTGCGAATCCCGGGCAACCATTAAAGCCCTTGAGCAAGGTAGCCTCAGGTGGTGAGTTATCTCGTATCAGCCTCGCAATCCAGGTCATACTGTGTGAATCGTCGAGAATTCCAACCCTTATTTTTGATGAAGTCGATAGTGGTGTCGGTGGTGGAATCGCAGAAATCATAGGTAAAAAACTTCGCTGGCTAGGAGAAACTCGCCAGGTCTTTTGTGTCACCCATTTAGCGCAGGTAGCTTCGCAGGCACACCATCACTTTCGCGTCGAAAAAATCAAAAAGGCTAACGACACTACTACGAATGTGATCGAACTCAGTGATGAAGAACGTCTTGAAGAAATTGCAAGAATGCTCGGCGGTATGACCATAACTGAACACACCAGGGCTCATGCCAGCGAAATGATAGCCGGACAGGGTTAGGTGTTTATTTGTATTTAGTCGTTAAACCGGCCATATAAAACCATCGTGTGCTCGGTAATGGTGAAGTTATATTTATCGGCTATCTCTTTTTGGCGCTGTTCTATGACTTCGTCGTAAAACTCTACTACTTTACCACTGGCGATATCGACCAGGTGGTCGTGATGTTCGCGATCATTAATCTCAAATACTGCATGCCCACCGTCAAAATGGTGACGAGTCACCAGACCAGCTGCCTCGAATTGAGTTAAAACCCGGTACACCGTGGCTAGTGCTATTTCCTCACCCGAATCGAGCAGCATTTTGTAAATATCTTCGGCTTTCAGGTGCCTGTCAACCGAACTCTCCAGCAATTCCAGAATTTTCATTCGTGGCAAGGTGAGTTTCAGTCCTGCATTTTTTATATCCGATGTTTGCATAAATTATTTACTCTAATGAATTGCAGCTTTATAAGCAGGCAAGTATTATCGGCGCTAGTCATTTACCCCGATCCAATATAATGAAATTTCGCCTGTTTATAATCTTATTCTTGCTAACTTCAACTGTAACACTGCCAGCCTGTGTCTACCGACTGGATATCCCACAGGGTAACAGGATTGTTGCCGAGGTTATAGCAAAGCTCGAAATCGGTATGACCAGGCGTCAGGTTGAATTCCTGCTTGGTAAGCCGGCTATCACCGATCCCTACCACGCTGACGTCTGGTATTACATATATTATTTAAAAAGCGGCAACGACGGGGCGATAGACAAACGAGTGATGATCTTACGATTTACTAACGATCAGCTTAGTTCGATAGAAGGAACGTTAAAAGACAACTGGATCGGTTAGCTCGATTGACAGTTAGCGCCCTACTGCACCACCACCTTTTTTAGTTTTTAATCCCTTTGCGGCTCTTTCACGCCGCACTTCCTTAGGGTCAGCGATTAGGGGTCGATAAATTTCGATCCGATCACCATCCACCAGGTGGTAATCTTCTGCGATGGATTTACCAAATATACCGAGCTTACAGGAATTAAAATCAATATCGGTAAAATACTGTCCTATGCCTGAATGCCTCGCCGCATCCCGCGGAGAAACCCCCGCGTCGATTTCACACTCCATAATCTTTTGAAAATCGGCGGTAGCGTATGCAACCTCTATCGTCGTTTTATGCTTCAATCTCTGTTTACCTCATGAGCACGAGCACAAAAACTATCGACCATGGTATTCGCAATCCGCGAAAAAACCGGTGCTATCAGTGTTTTCCCAAGGCCAGAGGAAAATTCAAATTCCAGCTTGAGAGTAATTTTGCAGCTTTGCTCATCTAGTTCGACAAACTCCCAACCGCCCTCGAGGCGTTTGAAAGGGCCATCCAACAGCTTCATTACTATTTTTCTATTTTTCACTAATGTATTGCTGGTCGAGAACCAATGATTAACCCCGGCTTTCTTCATTAATAATGATGCCTGCATCGCAGTCTCGCTCTGCGAAAGAATTTTCACCCCGGCACACCAGGGTAAGAACTCGGGATACGCGGCCACATTGTTCACTATCTGATACATGGTTTGGGCTGAATAAGGCATGAGTGCACTACGGTTAATACTCGTCACAGATCAAATAATCCCAAAAGAGCTGAGCACTACAATTAACAACAAAACTGGCGTTATGTATCGAATCATATAGTTCCAAATTTCATACCAATACTTGCCTGGCATTGCAAACTCTCTGTGGCTGACTTCCCGTGGAATCACCCAGGCTACAAATAAACACATGAATAAAGCAGCCAACGGTTGAATGACATGGCTGGATATAGACACCATGACATCATGAAATCCGGCATTATAGATAATGCGAAATGCTTCCCCACCATAAAACAAAGCGACGGTAAGCCCATCACTATTCCAGACACTGTAGGAAAATATAGAGCCCAGACCGAATGTCCAGATTGCTATGCCGAACAATACGACGGACTTAATTCGACTGTAGCAAAATTTTCGTTGAATATAACTGACCGGTCCTTCCATCAGCGCGAACGAAGTCGTTAATGCCGCTATTGTTAACATCAAATAAAACAATACCGCGAGGAGTGGTCCCAATTCATGTTGGTTAAACACGTATGGTAAAATGCGGTATGCGTATTGACTATCGAGTCCAGGCAACATACCTGCAGAAAAAATAAAGCTATTGATAGTTAAGCCGGCGATTATTGAAATCAATAAATCTATCGTAATAACCAGAGTAGCAGAATACCCGATTGAAATATTGGCAGGTAGGTAACTACCATAAATTATCATCGCACCCAAACCCAGAGCAAGCGTGTAAAAAGCCCTTTGCAATGCGAGTAACGGCACACTCGTATCAAGGTTGGAAAAATCTACATACAACAGATATCGAATACTTTGCTCGAACCCCGGTGAATTGCTAGCTATCACCAGCCCGATTATTATTAGCACTATCATACCAGGCACTAAAACATAGGAAATTCTCTCGATTCCTTTTCGCAGTTGCTGCGCACCGAAAATGACCAGCAAGATGACAAACAACGTGTGCCATAACATCAGGCTTTCGGTATCGAGGATAAATGCGTTAAACGAGCTATTTATACCATCGGCTGTCAGGCTGCTATAAATACCCAGTCCAGATTTGAATATATAAGATAGTGGCCAACCCGCGATCACGCTAAATGTGGCAACGATTAGAAATGCGGCCAGCAGAGAAGCAAATCCGACTGTCTTCCAATAAATTGACGCATTTTGCTGTGACGCGAGTATTTCAAATGTTCGTGAAGGGTCAGATCGACCTAATCGTCCAATCATTAGCTCTGCCATCAGTAATGGCAACCCCAAAACAAAAAGGAAAATGATGTAAAGTAACAGGAATGCACCGCCACCATTTTGACCTACCAGTACCGGGAAAGTGAGGAAATCGTTTAGACTAAGTGTTGCACCTGTGGCAACAATGATAAATGCAGAATGCGAGCGCCACTGAATTCCGTTTATTGAATTACTCATTAATGTGCCAGGATGAAAAGTCTTTGATTATCCTGTAGTTGCCAGATACTGTAAATGTCAAATATTCTATTTTTAGCGGCGTTCATCACTTGAACAGAAGATAATGGTATGTTTATATTTTCACACTAGAGTATTTCCATCTTAAGATAGTCAGTATTCGCTGGAGCGAAGTAACAACATTATGAGTAAAAAACCCATTATATTAGTAACCCGTAAGTTAACCGATTCGGTCGAAAAAAAATTAGCTGAACACTTTGAAACCATCCTTAACCCCGATGACAAGCTATATTCGACGGCCGAATTATTACAACTGGCTGAAAAGGTCGATGCAATTTTGCCCTGCCATACGGAAAAATTTTCTGCTGCAACAATCGCCCTGTTACCTGCTCGCATAAAGGCGATCGCCAATTATTCAGTGGGTGTCGATCATGTCGATCTGGAGGCCGCGAAACTAAAGCAAATAATCGTAACTAACACACCCGATGTGCTGTCTGACGCCACCGCCGAGATTGCAATGCTATTAATGTTAGGTGCTGCACGTCGAGCCAGCGAAGGGGAGCGGATGATACGTAATCAGCAATGGAAAGACTGGAGTCCGGCCTTTATGGTGGGCCAGCAGATCACCAACAAGCGTCTTGGTATTCTCGGCATGGGCAGAGTTGGCCAGGTCGTAGCCAGGCGAGCCCGTGGATTTGATATGCGCATTCATTATCACAATCGTAAGCCATTAGATACGAAGAACGCACAAGGGGCTACCTACCATTCTACGGCGGAGGAATTGTTCGCAGAGGTCGATGTATTATCGATAAACTGTCCTGCATCGGAGAATACACGGGGCATGGTAAACCAGGCGTTAATTGCCAAATTACCGAACCACGCGATCGTGATCAATACCTCAAGGGGCATAATCGTCGATGACGATGCGTTGATCGATGCATTAAAGTCTGGTCGCATTGCCGCTGCGGGGCTCGATGTATTTAACGGGGAGCCCGATTCAATTCACCCGGCATACCGGCAGCTGGATAACGTATTTTTATTGCCGCATATTGGAAGTGCAACCGAGGAAACGCGTGAAGCCATGGGATTTAGGGCGATTGACAACCTGATTGCGATTTTTAACCAGGAAGAACCTGGCGACAGGGTAGCCTAGCATTTATGGCTATAGTTTAATGCCGTATTTAATTGTCCTGGAGATACCCAGTCATTTAAATTTGGTATACAATATACTTTGTTATTATGGTTTATTAATTCTCGACACGAGCCAATACTAACAAATAGAAAAATAGTAAAACTGCGATCTAACAGTTTTTCCTGTAAAATGTTGTACCAATATTTATTGGTCAGGCCAATATAATATTCGCAGTACAAAATCACATCTAATAATGAGGATAGTAATTATGACCGAAGTAAAAACATCTCGTCGTAAATTCCTAAAAACAGGCGCCGCTGCCATTGCGGGTGGTGCCGCAATCGCCGCACCATCAATCTCCATCGCAGCAAACCCCGTTGTGCTTAAAGTACAGGCAGCATGGGGCGGTGGTATTTTTCTTGAATTCGCGACTGACTACGTACGTCGTGTAAACGAAATGTCAGGTGGTTCACTGAAAATCGACCTACTCGGTGTTGGCGCGGTAGTTAAAACCGCCGAAATGCAGACCGCAGTGCATAAAGGCGTACTTGATGGCGCCCATCTGGTTACCGCATACTGGTATTCCAAAAGTCCGGTTGCATCTTTATTCGGCACCGGTCCCTGCTTCGGTTGGTCAGCTAATGAATTAATGGGCTGGATTCAATACGGTGGCGGTAAAGATTTGTATTATGAATTGATGCATGACAAATTAAGACTCGACCTGGTAGGTTTCTTTTCAGGTCCTATGCCAGCACAACCAATGGGGTGGTTCAAAGAGCACATCACTAGCAGTAGCCAGTTGAAAGGTCTCAAATATCGGACAGTAGGATTGGCCGCAGACGTATTGCAGGAAATGGGTATGTCGGTAGTACAATTGCCCGGTGGCGAAATTCAGCCCGCTATGAAAAGTGGCCTGATCGATGCAGCCGAGTTCAATAATCCGACTTCGGATAAAGATTTCGGTATGCAAGACGTTTCCAAGCATTACCATTTGGCGAGCTTCCATCAGTCTCAGGAATGTTTTGAAATCATTTATAACAAAACACGTTTTGACAGGCTGGCTAAGGAGCATCAGGCAATACTAGAGTATGCTTCTGAAGCTGCGTCTGCTGACATGGCCTGGAAAGCCATGGAGCGCTATTCTCAGGATCTGGTTACACTTAAAGAAAAGCACGGTGTTAATGTATACCGTACTCCTGACAGCGTTATGGATGATCAGCTTAAAGCCTGGGATATTGTGGTTAAGCGCTTCAACAAGTCTGACCCATTCTTCAAGAAAGTAATTGAGTCTCAGATGGCATGGGCAAAAAGGCATGGGGCTTATGCTCTGAATAATGCGCCCAATTACAAGGGTGCCTTCGAGCATTATTTCGGTACACTGTAAGTAATTGTCAGATCACTCAGTTACCAAGGTAGTTTGACTATTCCAGGACCAGAGGGCGGTGTTTTTACACCGCCCTCACCTTTTATGTTTTTCCATATCGAATTGAATATCAGTCCATAAAGGTATAGATATGACCAGAATTCTTCATTTCATCGATAGCTTAAGCGCCTGGATGGGCAAGTCATTCGCCTGGTGTATTGTGATTCTCACGTTTTCAACCTGTTATGAAGTTTTTGTACGTTATGTACTCAATGCACCTACTGTCTGGGCATTTGATATGAGCGTACAGATGTACGGCGCGCTGTTTATGATGTGTGGTGCTTACGCCTTGTCACAGGACGCACACGTTCGAGGTGACGTCCTATATCGACTACTTAGCAAAAGAACCCAGGCTAAAATCGACCTGGTGTTATATATTTTATTTCTAATGCCGGGTGCATCGGCATTAATTTATTATGGTTATGGTTTTGCCGCCGATTCCTGGTTTTATAAAGAAGTGAGTTGGAGTAGCCCCGCTCGCATTCAAATTTATTTTTTCAAAACCCTAATCCCTATCGCGGGCACACTGGTTTTACTCCAGGGAATTGCAGAAGCAGTACGCTGTGTAATTTGTATCAAAACCGGAGAGTGGCCACCTCGATTACACGATGTACAGGAAACCGAAACAATGCTGATGAACGAACAGGAAGATTTACGCAAACTGGAGAAAGATAATGTCTGATCCATATGTTGCAGTTTTAATGCTGGGTCTGTTTATCTTTATGGTGTTGCTTGGTTTCCCTATCGCGTTCACATTGATCGCCATGGGCATCGCATTCGGCTATTACGCCTATTACGATGTCGAACGAATGCAAACTATTTTCGATAACCGCATATTTGATTTATTCGTACAGAATACATTTTCGGTAATGTCGAATGACGTTCTGGTCGCGGTGCCTTTATTTCTGTTTATGGGCTACGTGGTCGAACGCGCCAATATAGTCAATCGCCTGTTTTTCAGTATCCAGCTTGCTGCCCGTAATTTACCAGGTTCGATGGCAGTTGCGGCACTTTTTACCTGTGCGATTTTTGCAACAGCTTCAGGCATTATTGGCGCGGTAGTGACTTTGATGGGCATGTTGGCGTTCCCAGCCATGTTGAAAGCTGGATATGATACCAAGTTCGCTTCCGGGGTTATTTGTGCCGGCGGCTGTCTTGGAATCTTGATACCACCTTCGATCATGTTAATCGTGTATTCTGCAATAGCCGAATTGTCACCCTTACGTCTCTATGCTGCAGCTCTATTTCCCGGCATGTTACTGGCCGGATTATATATGATCTATGTAGTTGGTAGAGCAGCGTTGAACCCGTCCCTGGCACCAAAACCAAAAGAGGAAGATGTCCCGCCTCTGCCTGAAATTCTATGGCAACTGGTGACCTCATTTATACCATTGGCAGTATTAATCATGAGTGTATTAGGTGCGATCCTGATGGGACTGGCGACACCTGCAGAAGCCGCCGGTGTCGGTGCCTTCGGTGGTCTCGTATTGGCTACAGCCTATCGCTCGCTCACCTGGGAACGATTAAAGCAGGCGGTTTATCTCACCGCAAAAACCTCGGCGATGGTGTGTTGGTTGTTTGTCGGATCCTGGACCTTTGCCTCGGTGTTTTCATATCTCGGTGGGCACGATCTGATTAGGGAGTGGGTACTGGCAATGGAGCTGAGCACCGTCGGATTTTTAATCCTGGCCCAGTCGATCATATTCTTACTCGGTTGGCCGTTAGAGTGGACAGAAATCATTATTATATTTGTTCCGATATTCCTGCCCATGTTAGAAACCTTCCAGGTTGATCCGTTATTTTTTGGAATTCTGGTAGCCCTCAATTTACAAACGTCATTTTTGACACCACCGATGGCGATGGCCGCTTACTATCTAAAAGGTGTTGCGCCGCCGCATATAAAATTGATGGATATCTTCGCCGGTATTATGCCTTATCTGGCCATCATCATATTCGCTATGGTGTTGCTATATAACTTCCCTGGCATAGCACTGTGGTTACCCGTTTATTTATTCGGATAAATTAAAAATATTTATTTAATGAGTATGCAAAGCCAGACATTAGACAGCGTCAATTTACTATCAGCTTGCGATGCCCTCGAAGCGTTGGACAGCGGTCTTCTATCATCGGAAAAGCTGGTCGAGGCGTGTTTTAGGCGTATAGAAGAGCTGGAACAAAGCATCGGTGCCTGGGCGCATCTGGATAAGGAACTGGCGCTCGATCATGCCCGCCAGGCGGATAAATTTCGAAGCCGTGGGCTGCCGACAGGGGCGCTTCATGGTTTACCCGTTGGTATCAAGGACATTATCGATACCAGTGATTATCCCACCGAATATGGCACCGTGTTGCACGAAGGCCGTCAACCGTCGCAAGATGCAACCCTGGTTTCACTGTTACGGGAAGCAGGCGCTATCATCCTGGGTAAAACAGTGACTACCGAGTTGGCTGTTTATTCGCCAGGTAAAACCAGAAATCCGCATAATACAGAGCATACACCCGGCGGTTCATCGAGCGGTTCGGCAGCTGCAGTCGCAGCGGCCATGGTGCCCTTCGCTGTAGGCACCCAGACCAACGGATCAGTCATCCGACCCGCTTCGTATTGTGGCATTTATGGGTTCAAACCCAGTTTTGCACGCATATCCCGAAATGGTGTTTTAAGACAGTCTCGTCATCTCGATACCATTGGTGTATTCGCTCGTGACCTGGCTGATCTTGCGCTTATTTCAGACGTATTGATGCGCTACGACAGTCGGGACGCCGAGATGACGCCGACAGCACCACCGTGCATCGGCAAAATAATGGCAGAGCCTGTTCCCGCGAATCCACGTTTCGCGTTTGTGCGGACAGCAAAGTGGGATCAGGCCGAGCAGTCAACCAAAGACGGCTTTCGCGAACTTATCGATGCTGTTAACGAACAGGAAAAAGATACTATTTCCATCATCGATCTGCCTGCAACATTCGATGATATTTACCTGCATCACCAAAATATCATGGAAGCCGATTTGGCAAGCAGCTTCGCTAAAGAATACGACAATGGCAAGTCAAAACTGAGTACTGTATTATGTGAAATGATCGAGCGCGGCCAGAAAGTATCATCTACGGAATACGATGCTGCAGTTGCTAAAATAAATCAGTATGGCGAGACTCTGGACGAAATATTTGAGGAATACGATGCTATCCTGACACCATCAACAAGTGGCCCTGCGCCTTCTGGCCTAACCGCGACTGGCAGTCCTATATTCAACACTATCTGGACGTTTTGCGGTAATCCGGCGATTAACCTGCCGATATTGCAGAGCCCCGAAGGTCTTCCTGTTGGGGTACAAGTTGTCGCCGGAAAAGGTGATGATGCACGATTATTTAGATCAACCCGTTGGTTATTAGAGATTTTGAATGACTAACCTATATTATTTTTTTGATTTTTAGAGGCGAGGATGGATAATTTAATTACAAGCTTCATCGCGGTAGCAGTATTTCTCTCATTTGTATTAGGACTCGCCATATCGATCGGCACGATACCTTTCGGCATCATTGTAGTAATCGTATCTGGGATGGTCCTAGTCGAATTTTATCAATCGGCGAAACAGGGCCTGAAAGACGACAGAAAAAAATAACTGTCTCTATACGCTCGAAATTACTCCAACCGTCCTGGTCTCCTCTCTTCGGGCCAATATACAGCTACACTAAATTTTTCCTGACAAATGCTACAAATCACATCCAGGTGATTTTCCCGTCGGGCCAGCATTCGACTGTTCAAAGTCAGTCCAGATGATTTTGTGTCGAACCCCGGGGGTTCTCCTTAATCCTCGCTCGTGGCTTCGATAACTTCCATACCCTTCGATACCACTCGACCAATAAGCACAATTAACAGAGCAGAAAATATTGCCCTGTTAATGCGCCGATATTGAATCCGTTAGAACGCTCAAGTTACATAATCTCGGATTATTCGCAGTCGATAAAGCTGACTGTCCGCTTCGCCGTATAATCGAAGACTATATAAATATGAGCTTTGAGTATGCTGATAGATATTGGATTCTATCTAGTTCCTTGCTTGTTTTTAGGCTGTTTTCAGAAGCGATAATTCTATCCTGCCATAGGTAGTACCAGATCGAGATAGTCTCTTAAATGGGCTTAGATAGTCCGATATTAGACCTCCCAGGCTACGCTGGTTAATGAGTTAAAGCGGACGTTCAGA
>CBDUSZ010000022.1:0-22020 GCA_965370015.1 uncultured bacterium
CCGCAGGAATGACGGATTTCAGTAAGAAGTGTTTGCAGGGGGTAACGGGTTTCACCTGGAGCTACCGGGCTTCGAAGATCTGATAGATGATAATTTCCTGGGCAATAGAAACAAAAAAGCCAGATACCAGTAAATTACAACTACCTGATACCTGGCTTAAAGTTACAACCGAAGAGCGCGTGTAACACTAATCCCAGTTGAGCGCACCACCTGTTTGGTACTCGGTGACGCGTGTTTCAAAAAAATTCTTTTCCTTTTTTAAATTAGCCTGTTCGTCGAGCCAGAGCAGGGTGTTTTCCGCACCTGGAAAGGGTGTCGCATGATTCAATTTGTTAGCACGACGATTAGCGATGTAACGGAACTGTGCAATATGATCCTTAGCGCTATACCCAAGGATTGGTTCGGGTAGCAGGAAGTTTGCATATTGGGTCTCTGCCGCTTCGGCCTCTTCCCACATGTGCTGGATCACCTTTGGATCGAGTTTAACATTTTCTTCCAGAATAATCTGATTGCAAACTCTGATACCAAATGACGCGTGCAATACTTCGTCTCGCATAATATATTGAAACTGTTCGGCGGTACCTTTCATTAAGCCACGACGTTGCAATGCGAAAATCGGGCTGAAGCCGTTATAAAACCAGACGCCTTCGAATACACCGGCAAAAAACGTGTAAGCGAGAACGAAACTCTCCAGTTCGTCACGATTAGTCAGATCCATATTGGAACGCAGTACTGAATCGAGTCGTTGATTACAAAGCTGAATCTTGTGATGAATTTCCGGTACGACGCGGTAGCGATTGTAAATTTCACCTTGATCCAGGCCGATGGATTCGATGCAATGCTGGTAGGTCCAGGTATGCACCGCTTCTTCATAAACCTGACGTGCCTGGTAAATTTGCAATTCGGGGGCGGTCATTTTTTCCATTACCGCGATGCCGATATTGCGCATTGCGAGAATATCCGAGGTGGTCAAATAAGACAGTACGTTTTCGTAAACATGGCGTTCTTCCAGGGTCAGCTTGTGCTGATAATCGTGCACATCCTGAGTCATGTTGATGTCGAGCGGTGTCCAGTGATTTTTGTTCGCGTTTAAAAAATACTCCCAGGCCCAGGGGTATTTGAAAGGCGCTAGCTGGTTAATATCTGCAAGGCCATTGACTACGCGTTTATCGTCGGCGTTGATCGGTTTGGCGGCCACCGGGTTGATGACTGGTCTTTGAATATCGCCAGATTCGCTTTTGGCATCCGATGCCTGGGAGGGGTCTAGAACAACAGGCCCATTACCAATAGACATGTTGACCGATTCGGTACTGTTAACTGAAGCCTCAAGGTTCGGTTCGGGCATCCGCGGTGCCGGCGGAGCTAAAGGATCATCCCAGTTAAGCATAGCAGGCTCCCGTTTCTAGAGGGGTAGCCATATTATGGTCGCTATAGGTTAGGCTTATTACTGACATGCTTCACATTCCGGGTCGAGGATTGAACAAACATTCGGCTCAGACTCTACTGGCGAACTTTCAGCCACCCCGGTGGCAGATTTCTCTACCGCTGTGGCACCCAGGGAGCGCAGGTAATAGGTGGTTTTCAAACCCCTGACCCAGGCCAATTTGTACAAATTGTCGAGTTTTTTGCCTGAAGGCTCGGCCATATAGAGATTTAGCGACTGACCCTGGTCGATCCATTTCTGGCGTCGCGAGGCAGCCTCGACCAACCAGCATGAATCGATCTCAAATGCGGTGGAATATATTTGTTTTAATTCGTCCGGTATGCGGTCAATGCTCTGTACGCTACCATCGAAGTACTTTAGATCGTTAACCATCACATCGTCCCAAATGCCCCGTGCTTTCAGGTCGTCCACCAGGTAGGGGTTGACTACGGTAAATTCGCCGGAGAGGTTGGACTTTACATACAGATTTTGATAAATCGGTTCGATTGACTGGCTTACCCCGCAGATATTTGAAATGGTAGCTGTCGGGGCAATAGCCATGGTATTCGAATTACGCATGCCAATGCTCATCACTCGCTGACGCAGGCTTTCCCAGTTCATATGAGAGCTTTCGTCCTGCTGTAGGTAATCGCCGCGTGCGGCCTTTAGCCTGGCGATAGAATCGATGGGTAAAATGCCCTGGCTCCAGAGCGACCCCTGGTAGCTAGAATAGGTACCGCGTTCTTCTGCGAGCCGAGTGGAAGACTGGATCGCATAGTAGCTAACCGCCTCCATTGACTGATCGGCAAACTCGATGGCTTCTTCGGAGGTATAAGACAAGTGCTGCTTGTAAAGCGCGTCCTGGAATCCCATGATGCCGAGGCCCACCGGACGATGGCGCAGGTTAGAAGTGCGGGCCTGTTTGACACTGTAATAGTTGTAATCGATTACATTGTCGAGCATGCGCATTGCAGTATTGATGGTTTTTTCCAGTTTTTCCAGATTGAGGCCATTTTCGTCAACGTGTTGCGGCAGGTTGACCGATCCGAGGTTACATACGGCTATCTCGGTATCCGAAGTATTCAGGGTGATTTCGGTACACAGGTTGGATGAATGCACGATCCCGATATGCTGTTGCGGTGACCGAATATTGCAGGGATCCTTGAAGGTCACCCAGGGGTGACCGGTTTCAAATAACATGCCTAACATTTTGCGCCACAGATCGACTGCTGCGATCCGGCGGAAAGATTTAATCTCGCCACGATCAGCCCTGGCTTCGTGGGCAGCGTAAGCGGTTTCAAACTCCAGTCCGTACAGATCGTGTAAATCAGTTACTTCTTCGGGGGAAAATAATGTCCACTGCTGTTCCTCGGCAACCCGCTTCATGAATAGATCTGGAATCCAGTTGGCAGTGTTCATATCGTGCGTGCGGCGGCGTTCTTCACCGGTATTCTTACGCAGGTCGAGAAAGTCTTCGATATCCAGGTGCCAGGTTTCGAGGTAGGCGCACATGGCACCTTTGCGTTTACCGCCCTGGTTCACCGCCACGGCGGTATCGTTGGCAACTTTCAAAAATGGCACCACGCCCTGTGACTTGCCGTTGGTGCCTTTAATGTGTGACCCCATCGCACGCACTCGCGTCCAGTCATTACCGAGACCGCCAGCGAATTTGGACAACATCGCATCGTCTTTGATGGCGCTAAAAATGCCATCCAGGTCATCCGGAACAGTGGTCAGGTAACAGCTCGATAACTGAGGTCGCAGGGTGCCCGAATTGAACAAGGTGGGTGTGCTGCTCATGAAGTCAAACGAAGACAATAAGCGATAGAATTCAACTGCCCGTTCTTCACGGTTTACTTCGTTAATCGCCAGACCCATGGCCACGCGCATAAAGAAAGCCTGGGGCAGTTCGAAGCGCGTATCCAGATAATGAATGAAATAACGATCGTAAAGAGTCTGTAAGCCCAGATAGGTGAACTGATGATCGCGTTTCGAATCCAGTGCCATGCCGAGTTTTTTCAGGTCGTATTTCAGTAATTCCTTATCGAGTAATTCGAGTTCGGTTGCCTTTTTTATATAGTGCTCGAAATAATCAGGGTAGCGCTCACCCATTTCCTCATACGTGGCGGTAGCAGCGCCGTCGTCGATAAAGGTTAGTGATTCGGTGCGCAAGTCATCGAGCAGTAATCGCGCAGCGACATTAGAATACTGTGGTTCGCGATCGATCAATCCGCGAGCGCTCATGACAAGCGTTGGGCTGACATCTTTCGCTGGCACACCATCGAACAGGTTTTTTATCGTATCGGCATAAACCAGGTCTGGGCTGGTGCTCTCCAGGCCGATGCACGATTCATCGATAATGGTTTTCAGGCGTACAGTGTCGAGCGGTACGGTGCTACCGTCCAGGTGTTTGATTTTTAGACCGAGGATTTCAGCCGGGTCCTGAATTTCAGGCACATTGATCTGCTCCTGCGCCCTGGCATTTGCACGTTGCTCACGATATAGCACGTAAGCGCGGGCAATTTTCTGATCACCGTTACGCATCATGGCGAGTTCCACCTGGTCCTGAATATCCTCGATGTGGAAGGTGCCACTGCCGGGTTGGCGACGCGTCAGGGTTTCGACCACCAGGTCAGTGAGCTTCTCTACTGTTTCGTGAACTCGAGTCGATGCTGCGGCCTGTCCGCCCTCAACTGCAAGAAAAGCCTTGGTCATCGCCACGGCTATTTTATTCTTGTCAAATCCGGTCAACTTGCCATTACGACGCACCACGTTGTAGTTTGTGCTTAACGAGCTTTTGTGCTCAACGTTCACTTTGTCGGGTGGCATTATCTCAACTTCAGGGGTCTGAGTGAGAGGTGATTCAATGTTTTGCATTTAAATTATGTTCCGTGATGTTATTTTTAATCCAGCAGGAAAAGTGCCCTGTAAATGGTATAAATTTTTAGCCAGTTATCGCTAGTTTTGTGAACTTTGTCACATTGTTTAACCAATGCTTAATAATGCTTTAAATTCGCTAAAAATTGACCTGGCAATTTCGTCCTCGCTGGCAGTTAAAGTAATTTATAACTGTCTTTTCCAAGTGCTTGTATTGTTAAGAAACCGCGATACCGCTAGCCCGTATTATATTTTCGTTTCCGCTAATGCGATTATAGTCCTCAAAACCATAAAACACAATATAATGTGTTTTACATGGAGGTCAAGTACATTATATTGTATATGGGCGATTAAGCTATCTGCGCGGGGTTCGAACATAAATGGGTAAAAACTGATTTCGAAGGGCACTAATATTGGATTTCTATCGAGCTTGTTAAATACTATCGTGTCCAGGTAGATTAGAAGTTATTATGAAATTATAATGGGTATAATTAATTCGCTAAAAATGTCTAAATACGAAAAAAAATCTGCAACCGAACCGCACTTCAGGTTAGGTATAGACCTGGGGGGTACGAAGACCGAAGTGGCGGTACTGGATGATAATTTCCAGCCTGTTTATCGCAAACGCGTCGCGACACCCGCGCATGATTATGAGGCGATTTTGAATTTAATCGTCGACCTGGTGAATGACGCGGAAAAATCGTTACTGGTCAAGCCGACCATCGGCATCGGCACTCCGGGAGCCATCTCCCCGCATTCCGGGTTGCTGAAAAATTCCAATACCACCTGCATGAATGGTAAGCCGTTTATGTTCGATATAGAGCAACGTTTGGGATGTTCAGTGAAGATTCAAAACGATGCCAACTGTTTTGCTTTGTCTGAGGCGTTGACTGGTGCGGGAAACGGATATGCTGTCGTGTTTGGCGTGATTCTGGGAACCGGAACAGGGGGCGGTCTGGTGGTTAACCGACAGTTGCTGAGCGGCCCTAATGCAATTACCGGCGAGTGGGGGCATAACCCCTTGCCGTGGAAAACCGAGGCCGATGGATCACCGCAATGCTACTGTGGTAAGCAAGCCTGTATCGAGACGTTTATCTCGGGCAGTGGACTGGCGCGAAATTTTGAAAAACGCAACTCTGTAAGTTTAAGCAGTGAACAAATCGTTCACGGCGCCAGAAATGGTGATAAGGATTGTGAAATTATGATGCAGTTTTATTATGATCAACTAGCCAGGGCATTGGCCCATTTAATTAATATTGTCGATCCAGACGTGATTGTGCTGGGGGGCGGCATGTCTAATATTGAAGAGATTTATCAACAAATCCCCCGGCGCATTGGCAATTATATTTTTTCTGATTCTGTTGAAACTCCGATATTGCCGGCTTTGCACGGTGATGCGAGTGGTGTTTTAGGCGCAGCCATGCTTTAGTCCGGCAAAATCCCGCTCGGCTAGTTTAACACCAGGGTCGCCAGTCCGAGGAAGGCGATAATTCCTATCACATCGGTAAATGTCGTCAAGATAACGCCTCCGGCAATCGCGGGGTCGATGCCAAACTGGCGTAACAGAATCGGGATGACGGCACCGGCGAAGGCACCTGCAACCAGATTTACGATTAACGCAAAGCCAATGACCGCTCCAATACTAAAGTTTTCAAACCAGATGATAGAAAACGAGGCGACTACCAGCGCCCATATCAATCCGTTGAGTATTCCAATAGAAATTTCCTTTTTTATCAAAGACTTATAGTTTGAGCTACCCAATTGGCCGAGCGCCAGTCCGCGTATCGCCAGGGTTAGAGTTTGTGAGCCGGCGATTCCTCCCATACTCGGTACGATGGTGATTAGTATTGCCAACGCCACTACCTGTTCCAGTATATTTTCGAAAAAACCGATCACGCCTGCGGCGAGAAAGGCGGTCAGCAAATTAATTCCCAACCACACCCCTCGGCGTTTGGCACTGGTCAGCGCGGGGGAAAACATATCCTCCTCATCGTCCAGACCGGCCATGCTCATGATCGAACTTTCTCCTTCGTCGCGGATGACATCGACTACATCGTCGATAGTGATGCGCCCTATTAATTTATGCTGCTCATCGACAATTGGCGCGCTCACCAGGTCATAATTTTCGAATTCTCGGGCTACCTCGGTATCTGATATATGTGCGTGCATGGCGCCGACATCGGTACGCATGATGTTCTTTACCAGTACATCGAGATCGTTGGTTAATAGATCACGCAAATACAATGCACCCAGATAGTGATCGTGTCGATCAGTGATAAATAGCTGATCGGTATGATCTGGCATATCGCCTCGAATACGTAGATAGCGTAATACCACGTCCAGGGTCACATCCGCTCGAATCGTGATCTGGTCGATGTTCATTAGTCCACCGGCCGTATCCTCGTTGTATGATAATACCGACTCTAGCTTTTCACGTTTTTGCGCGTCCAGGGTGTGCAGGATATTGACCAGTTTTTCGGTCGGCAGGGATAGAATAATATCAGCCTGATCGTCAACGTCAGGCAAGGTTTCGATAACATTTGCGATCTCTGCTGAACTGAGTTCCCTGAGTTTGTTATCACGTACCTCCTCACCAGTTTCGAGTAAAACTGCACCAAGACCTGCCGGATCAACCTGTGACCAGACAAATTCGCGTTGCTGCGAAGGCAGGGAATCAAGTAAATTAGAGATTTGCGCGATGTTTACACGACCGAGGATTTTCGCTATAGCATCGCTGTCATCGCTTTCCAAAGCCACCGATACGTCCTGACGTAACTGTTCGATATCGTCTTCAATCATGATACTGATCGTCGGTCAAATTCAGAGAGTGTAACAGACAGCTGCCTATTCTCGGATAGACCCCGGCCATTTCAGGCGATGTTGGACCTGGTAAGAGGGTGGGCAGCTAAATAATCAAGGCTGCTTAGTCAGATATACCGGTAGCCGATAAACTATTCGGCTTCGTCGAACCGATTATTAATGAGTTGAATAATTGCTTCCATACAGTCTTCCTCATCGCTGCCGTCCACTTCCAGTACTACTTCGGCACCTTTGCTGGCAGCTAGCATCATCACCCCCATTATACTTTTGGCGTCCACCCGATTACCTTGCTTGTCTATCCATACGTCGCTTTCAAACTGGCTTGCCTTGCTTACCAGCTTTGAGGCGGCCCGTGCGTGTAAGCCGAGTTTGTTAATGATGGTAATGTTTTGAAAAATCATTTGTAGGTAATCACCTGATAGAGTAATAACTATCCCTGGACAATTCCTTTCTTCGCGCTCTCAATGGCAGAAGTTACTAATTGATCGAGATCTTGTCCGCAATAATTTATTACTTTTAGTAACATCGGCAAATTCACCCCACTGACGACTACCGCGTCTATATCACTGGCAAAATAGCGTGCCAGATTATTAGGCGTGGCACCATATATATCGGTCAGCACTAATACCTTGTGGCGAGAATTTAAGTCAACGATGGTATCTCTGATCTGGTCTGCGTAGTCACCCAGATCACCGGGATCTAGCTCAGCTGGTACCGAAATAGAGTGGATTGGCGGTATCTTATTTCCGAGGATGGCGCTAGCCGTCGAGATCAATTCCTGACCGATTAGATTATGCGTAATTAGCAGCACAGCGACCTTCATGCAAGATCCCGGTGATGCACCGAAGCATCGTACTCGATTTCGCACAATTCACTGGCAATTTTATCGACCAGATAAACTGATCGATGTCGCCCTCCAGTACAGCCAATTGAAATTGTCATATAGCTACGATTTTCTTTCTCGAAGCATGGAATCCAGGTTTTCAGAAAGTCACTGATCGAAAGCAACATAGATTTAACTTCGTCAAACTGCTCTAAATAGCGTATCACTGGCTCATCTCTACCGTTGAGCAATTCGAGTTGATCTTCCCAGTGGGGATTGGGAAGGCAGCGAACGTCAAAAATAAAATCGGTATCGGCGGGTAGGCCATGTTTGAACCCGAACGACTGGATCAGAATCGACAGGTTTTTGCCGCTATCGGGCAATAATCGAGTGATGATGGTATGCCGAAGTTGGTGTACATTGAATGCCGATGTATCGATTTTAAGATCGGCGTTAGCATAGATATTACTCAGCAGATTTCGCTCCAGCTCAATTACCTCGACGAGAGGTAGACCTCTCTTTGACAAGGGATGTTTGCGGCGGGTTTCGCTGAAGCGACTTAACAGTTTTTTTATATCGGAGGTCAGAAAAAGAACTTCGACGAGAATATCCCGCGACTTGATTTGATTGATAATCGCGTCGAAATGTTCCATGTCATCGACGCCACTTCTGGCATCGATTGCTACCGCGATCAAGTCGTATAACACTGGCTTCGCATAAATCATCTTATCGATAAAATTCGGCAACAAACCGACCGGTAGATTATCAACACAAAAGTAGCCCGCATCTTCCAGTGTATGCAATGCGACGGTTTTACCCGACCCCGAGAGACCGCTGACGATGACCAGTTTCATTGCTCTGAAGCCTGATTCGTGGATACAAAGGTCAGTTGTAGTTTGTGTTGATATTGATGTAGAGATTGGCGAATTTCTAGCGACGGTCTCATTACTCGGCCGATTCAATAATACGCGCTATTTCCTCACCAGAGCTGGCTTTGCGAATGGCATTGCAAATTTCATTCTGGGAGAAAATTTTCGCCAGCGATGACAATATTTTTAGATGTTCATCGGTCGCGTTTTCAGGGATGATAATGGCAAATACGAGGTCTACGGGTTGATTATCGGGTGATTCAAAATTGACTGGTTGATTGAGTCTAATGAAACAGGCAATCGTCGTATCGAGGTTAATCAGGCGCGCATGGGGTATCGCAAAACCCTTGCCCAATCCGGTACTGCCGAGGCGCTCGCGGTTGAGTAGATTATTGTAGATCTTTGGTTGGGACAGGTGGAACTGAGTGGCGACGGTGCTGGCAATAAATTCGAGAAGTCTTTTTTTACTCGAAATGTCCGTGTCTATAAAAATACGATCAGGAGACAAAAGTGCTGAGATTGTCATGAGGTGTAGAGGTTAATAAACAGATGCTTCAATTATGGGCGAATTTATTACGCGCGAATCTTATCCAAATCGATCGAGTATGCAAGCTCTAATAAAAGGGCGGGGCTATCCACACCGCCCTTTTAGTTAAGCTACCTCGGGTATATCACCCTTGATGCGATGATTTTTTAATTTTTCTTTGTGCTTCTTACCCTGTCGGTCAAGTTTATCGACGAGCCCATCTATGGCGGCATACATATCTTCCTGTACATCATCGGCGTGTAAATTATTGCCGCTGACATGTAATGTGGCTTCGGCTTTGTGTCGCAGTTTTTCCACAGTTAGTATGATGTGTATGTCAATTGCCTGATCGAAATGACGATCCAGTCTCTCGATTTTCTCATTAACATAGTTGCGCAATGAATCGGTGATCTCTAAATGGTGACCGCTCATACTTACTTGCATCAGTAACCTCCTTCGGTTATTGGATCCGCATTTCTGTGGATCATAATAGTGTCTCAAAAGAGACGTTTACGTTCATTAGATGGTGGTATATGCATAGCCTCACGATATTTGGCTACAGTTCTCCTCGCTACGTTTATACCCTGGTCACCTAATAAAAGAGCAATTTTGTTGTCACTTAGTGGTTTTTCCGGTCGCTCGGCGGCGACAAATTTTTTGATGATGGCGCGAATAGCAGTAGATGAACATTCGCCACCATCCGAAGTACTGACATGGCTGGAAAAGAAATACTTGAATTCCAATATGCCACGCGGCGTATGCATGTATTTATGCGTGGTAACTCTCGATATAGTCGATTCGTGCAATTCCAGCAATTCCGCGATATCGCGTAGTACCATTGGTTGCATCGCCTCTTCGCCATATTCCAGAAAAGCATGCTGTCGTTTGACGATGGCGTTTGCCACGCGCAATAAAGTTTCGTTACGGCTTTGCAGGCTTTTAATAAACCAGCGTGCCTCTTGTAAGTGGTCTTTCAGATAGGTGTTTTGAGCGCTGTTATCGCTGCGCTTGATCATATCGGCGTACTGGGTGTTAACCCGTAGCTTTGGAGCATTCTCTGGATTAATACTGACTTGCCATTTACCTGAATGCCTGGCGACGTAAACATCGGGGCTGATGTATTGCGCATGATTTTCGCTAATCACGTGGCCAGGGTGTGGATTGCTGGTCTGAATCAGTTTGATGATCTCGGCCAGCTCTGCATCGTTAACCTGCAGGCGTCTTTTCAGTAGCGCAAAATCGTTGCTCGCCAGCTGTTGCAGATAATTGTCCACCAGCGCCAGTGCTTTGCCAAGGTGCGGGGTATCGGGATCAAGCTGATTCAATTGAATGGCCATGCACTCGGCCGGTGAGCAGGCTGCAACTCCGACTGGATCGAAATGCTGGATGAAATGAAGCACAGCCTCTACTTCGTCAAATTCTATTTCTTCGAACTGTTTCAGTAACCCGCCATGGATATCCTCAACGGGTTGATTTAAATAACCGGAGTCGTCTATAGAGTCGATGATTGCGAGGCCAATTTCATGATCCGTTTCGGTCAAGTGTGAGCAATTAAGCTGCCATAACAGGTGCTCGTTGAGTGCATCCAGGACAGGTGCCTGATTTTCAAATAAATCGCGATTATCGTCACGATTATTGGGTGATTGTGTCGGTGAACTGGGGATACTGTCATAGATATCGTCCCACCGGCTATCCACCTCAAGTTCGTCCGGCAGGGTTTGATCGGCACGATTTTCACTGATCCTGTCGGCGGCGGTTTTGATTTCGCCTATATCCGAGCCGTCGGCCCCGGGGGTCTTCGCAGCTTCGAAATCCGTCACGCTTATTTCGCCAAGATTATCTTCCTGTTCCAGCAGAGGATTAGCATCCAGGGTTTCCTGTATTTCGGTCTGAAGCTCCAGGGAAGACAGTTGCAGTAATTTTATCGCCTGCTGTAATTGAGGCGTCATAGTCAGGCTTTGGCCTATACGCAGCTGCAGGCTTTGCTTCATCGATGGGGGATTTCCTGATATGAGATTGCAGGCTGGTAATTATTTTCTCTCATGGATACAGTTATAGCTTAAAGTCCTCCCCTAAGTAAATCTTTCTGACAACTTTATTCGCCAGAATGTTTGCCGGATTGCCATCGGCCAGTATCTCTCCTTCGCCCATGACGTAGGCACGATCACAGATTCCAAGGGTTTCACGCACATTATGGTCGGTAATTAGCACACCGATATGACGTTTGGCGAGTTGCCGGATAATATTTTGAATATCGATTACCGAGATTGGATCTACGCCGGCAAAGGGTTCGTCGAGCAGGATGAATTTTGGTTCATTGGCGAGTGCGCGGGCAATTTCTACGCGCCGACGCTCACCCCCGGACAGTGAAATGCCGATGCTTTCGCGAATATGAGTGATCTGTAAATCTTCTAGCAGGCTTTCCAGCTTGTGTGATTTTTGTTGTCGATCAAGGTCTTTGCGCAACTGCAGTACGGCCATGATATTGTCCGCTACCGACAGGTTGCGAAACACCGAGGCTTCTTGAGGCAAATAACCGATACCCTGCTGTGCACGTTGATGGATAGGCAGGTTATCAATGGTACTACCATTTAATAATATCTGTCCCTTGTCGTTATTAACCAGGCCCACAATCATATAGAAGCAGGTGGTTTTGCCGGCACCGTTGGGACCCAGTAAACCGACAATATCACCACTTTCGATATGCAGCGAGACTGACTTAACCACCTCGCGACCCTGATAGGACTTGGCTAAGTTGATCGCCTCCAGCCGATTAGCGTGAGTTGTCATTGGCATGATGTTTTCATTAGCAGCTGTGGGGCCAGAAACCGCAGGATACTGCGGAAAATAGTGTTTTCCGTGGCATCCTACTGTTGATTGGGTTGAATCAGCATTCTTACGCGATTATCAGGTTCCGAACTGCCGGCCTGTATGCTTTTGGTTTCGGTATTGAGCTGAATCCTGTTGCTTTCGATCGTATCCCCTTTATGACTGAAGCGCGCCTTGCCTGACAATATTAATATCGATTCTGATCGTCGATATTGCAGTTTCTCAGCCTGGCCATTCATTTCCTGCTGTTGGTCATCGAGTTGACGGAAAGTAGCAGGTGCACCGGTCATTTCTATCAGCACAAGTTCGTTCTGATCGTCGAAGTGCAGTGTCAGCAGTTCACTGCGAAATTCCAGACTACCCTGCTGCAGGCGTACGTTGCCTGTATAAATGTTGATATTTTCCTGATCGCGCACCTCGAGGCTATTGGCTTCCACCTGAATGGGCTGTTGCCTGTCTTCGGGTAATGCTAACAATTGTGTGGGTAACAACAGGATTAAAACTATAAAAACAGCGCGCCTAATTTTAACTGTCTGCATGATAGTAAATAGCCCTGGTATTTTTCAATGAATATACTTCGTTGCGTAGATCAAATATTGCCTCATCGCCGCTGATCCTGGCGTGGTCGTACTCGATGATTACATTTTCTTCACTCACTAGCAGATCCTGCTCGGGCTTGAAAAGCATGCTTTCGGATCGAAACTGAATTGATTCACCTCCCAGCTTTTGTAGCACCACATTGTTTTCGAGTTGCAACCACTCCTGTTGGTGGAGAATATCGCCACGCGAGGCTTCTACCTGCCAGTCGCTATTGTCACGATAAATTCGAATCATTGGCTGTTCGATACGGCTGATATCGTCTTTGATAAAATGCTCGAGGTAGGGGCTATGCAATTGGTAGTCGAGGTCGCCAGATTCGTTGAAAACCCGATAATTCATCTGACTCAGGAAGAAATCAATATTGGTTGGAATTTCCAGTTCGGGTCCAGACAAAATATCTTTTGAGCGTGACTGGTAAATCCAGCCCACGGCGACAGCACCGAGCACTACGACAAAAACCATGATACTGGTTAGCGCTTTCATTGCAGATACGAAGCCTGTTTGGCTTCGAGTAAGTGTTGCGCATTTAGAATAAAATCGATTGCTTCCCGCGCTGCACCTGCACCGCCACTGGCCTCGGTAATCCAGTCTGATTGCTGCTTGACGAAGGTATGGGCATTTTGCACCGCAATTGCCAGTCCTACTTGAGTCATCACCGATAAGTCGGGCAAGTCGTCACCCAGATAGGCAATTTGCGATTTTTCGAGCCCAGTCTGGTTTAATAATTCGACAAACGCCGGACGCTTATCTCGATATCCCTGAAACACCAGTTTTACGCCTAGATCATCCATGCGTCGATCTACCATCCGAGACTGTCTGCCGGTAATCACCGCAGCCTGTATGCCACACTCGAGTAACATACGGATACCATGGCCATCGAGCGAATTAAACGTTTTGTATTCTCGGCCCTGGGCGTCAAATTGCAGTCCGCCATCGGTTAAAACACCATCGATGTCGAAAATTACGAGTCGAATATTTTCCGCTTTGCTTATTATTTTATGCACACTAAAAAACTCTTACACAACACCGGCTCTTAATAAATCATGCATGTTTAACGCACCCTGAACGCGATTATTTTTATCGACTACCATGAGCGCATTAATTTTGTGGTCGTGCATGATTTTCAGTGCTTCGCTGGCGATACGTTCAGCTTCAATGGTGACGCAATTCGGCGTCATGAAGTCCTTTACCTGGGCGGTTTTGATATCGGGCATTTTTTCGAAAGTACGTCGTAAATCACCATCGGTATAAATACCGAGTAATCGCTTGCTCCCGGGGTCGATAATACCGGCCATGCCGAGGCCTTTTTTAGTCATTTCCAGCAGGGTTTGGTTCAAACTGCTCTCGGGCGGCACCAGGGGGATGGCTTCACCCGAGTGCATAATATCGCTCACGCGCAATAGCAGTTGGCGCCCGAGGTGTCCACCCGGATGCGAAAGGGCAAAATCCTCTTCGGTGAAGCCGCGCGCCTGTAAAACAGCAATGGCAAGCGCGTCACCCATGGCCAATGAGGCGGTAGTACTTGAAGTGGGTGCCAGTCCCATCGGGCAGGCCTCCTTGTCGACACTGACATCGAGATTAATGTCTGCAGTACGAGCCAGTGTTGATTGTGGCTTACCGGTGAGTGTGATCAGCGGAATCCCCAGTCGCTTTAATAAAGGTAACAAAAGCGTAATTTCACTGGTCTCGCCGGAATTGGATAAAGCAATGAGGAGATCGTCTGATGTGATCATGCCCAGATCGCCGTGGCTCGCTTCACCCGGGTGCATAAAAAAAGCGGGTGATCCGGTGCTTGCCAGGGTGGCGGCAATTTTATTGCCGATGTGCCCTGATTTACCCATGCCGGTGACGACGATGCGACCCTCGCAGGCGAGTAGCATTTCGCAGGCGCGATCAAAAGACTGGTCTAAACGCTGCATCAGTGCGGCAATTGCTTCCGATTCGGTTTTTAATACAGCTAGACCCAGTTCGATGTATGAGTGTTTGGCCATGCTAATGAGTACCTTTCATCACCCCATAATACAAATATAACTGGTAAATGACAAAACCGGTGAGTAACCAGATACCCTTCAGGCGCGACAGGCCTTGCGATGCTGCTGGAAAACGGGACAGCCCATATAACATTAACGTGATGACGATGACGACTGGCAAGTCGCGGGTTACTGCTAATCTGTCAATGTTGAAACTGGTAATCGTCGCCGGAATACCGACTACCGCCAGCGAGTTGAAAAGATTGGAACCAATTACATTGCCAATGGCCAGGTCTGGCTCGCCCTTTTTTATACTCGCAATCGATGCGGCGAGTTCGGGAAGACTGGTACCCAGTGCGACAATTGTCAGGCCTATTATTAATTCACTGATGCCGAAAGTATGGGCAATTTCGGTTGCGCCCCAAACCAGTAATTTAGAACTTCCGATCAGCAATATCAGCCCGAATAATACCCACCCTGAGGCAGCCAGGATACTCATTTTCCCTGCGTCTACAGCGATTAGTTCACTTTTGCCCCAGTCTGCACCAGGGTGCTGACGATGTGATTTCACCAGGTACCACATCATCAGGCAAAGCAACAGGATGAGCAACAGGCCGTCGATAATGTCGAGGGTGCCGTCCAGTAAGCACCAGGTCAATACGGCCGTTGCAATGAGTAATAAGGGGAACTCGTGGCGTAACACTCTGCGTGCTATTGGCAGGGGTGTAATCAGTGCTGTAATTCCCAGTATCAGGCCTATGTTGGCAATGTTAGAACCGAGCGCGTTGCCAATCGCAATGTCGGGCGTGCCTTCGATGACTGCGACTATCGATATTAAGATTTCCGGCGCGGAGGTTCCAAAGCCCACAATGGTAATGCCTATGATCATTGTGGATACACCGAGATGTCTGGCGATGCTGGTTGCAGCGTCAATAAATCTATTGGCACTCCAAAACAGCAATGCAAGACCGAGAACGATTGCAGCAGTGGCGATCGCCATATTTCTAATCCCTGAACCGACTAAGTGATAGCGAGGATATTAAAATTCTGCAGTAGAGGTGAACAAGCCCACGCGCAGGTCACTAGCCGAATAAATTTCGCGACCATCAACTTCCATCGAGGCATCACCTATACCCATCACCAGCCTGCGCATAATGACGCGTTTCATATTCACGCGATAGGTGACTAGTTTCGCGCCCGGTAAAACCTGACCAAAATATTTTACTTCGCCTGCGCCCAGTGCACGTCCATGACCGGGCCCACCCTTCCAGCCCAGAAAAAAACCTATTAATTGCCACATTGCGTCTAGCCCAAGACAACCCGGCATGACCGGATCGGTTTCGAAATGACATTTGAAAAACCATAGATCTGGATTAACGTCGAGCTCAGCGATTAATTCCCCTTTGCCGAATGTACCCCCATCTTCGGTAATGCTGACAATCCGATCGAACATCAACATCGGTGGCAGGGGTAACAGTGCATTTCCTTCGCCGAAAATTTCACCTTTGCCGCAGCGGATTAGTTCGTCGTAGCTAAAACTGTGCTGGTCAGTTAGTGGTTTAGACATATTAGATTATTGAAAACTGGAAACTAAGGTTGCGAACACTAACTACTCTCGGTCGATTATTCCAGCAAAATGTATTGCTATTTAATTGCTAACAGAAAATCGGCAGCATCTAGTCAGCTTTTTAAAACGATATCATCCAACTATTAAATTATACGGTTCCATGGGGAATTCAAACGGGGTATATTCTGCGATTGAATTAAAGTTGGGGTATTCTGTTGTCTAGCAGTGCCCACCTGGAACCATATTTCAGCCAACCCTGTCATTCAACAGATTGTAATCTTATTGGCATCGAATCAGGGGTTAGTCAGTTTCTGTTAAGCAAGGTAAAGGAATAATATCGCGTATGAAAGCAACTATTATCAAATCATCATGGTTATTTTTTGGTAGCGTTATGCTGGGACTAATGTCGCCAGCATTGACGGCCAAAATATCTTTAAATCTGGATGAGGCGATCCAGCTTGCACTTTCCCACGATCCAAGAATCGAAGAGAAAAGGGCATTTGTACGCAAGGCACAGGCGATGCTCGATGAAGCCGAAGGGTCTGCCGATTTTCGTTATGGAGTGGACAGTTTCCTGGCCATAGCAACCGGACTCGACGGAGGGTTTTACGAGGGTGGCGCTGAGTCCTGCTCGGGCACTTGTACGCCGAGGAGTGATACTTATGATTTTAATGACGGTTTTTCACTATGGGCGGGAATGACTTTTAGTATTGTCAAGCCGTTGGCCACCTTCGGCCGGCTGGAAAATTACCAGAAAGCCGCGCAGCAAAATATTCTGGTTAAACAGGAGGATGTTGAACTGCAACGGGATAGCATTCGTCTCAATGTGGTGAAAGCCTATTACGGTTTCCTGACTGCCAGGGATGGGCGATTCCTGCTAGAAGATACTCACCAACGGCTTGAAAGTTCGCTCGTTCTGGTAAACCAATGGCTAGACGAGGACAGGGGTAATGTCAATCTGTCGGATCGTTACGCGCTGGAATCCGGTTTGGGACTGGTTGAAAGTTTTTTGGCCGAGGCCAAAGGCATAGAAGTGATCGCGATGGAAGGTTTGAAATTATTGACCGGCCTGCAGTCGAAAACCGTCGAGCTGGAAGATCGGCGCTTACGTCCGCTTGCACTGCCGGACCAGACTGCCGAGGAATGGATCCAGCTCGCTATTGAAAATCGTCCCGAGTTCCGTCAGGTCAAAGCTGGTCTTTCGGCGCGACGCGCCCTGGTCGAAGCCACCAGGGCCGATTCAAAACCAATCATATTTGCCGGAGTCGCGGGATCGTTATCCTACGCCCCTGGACGCGACCGACTCGACAATCCGCATATTTACGATTTGTATAATCATACCGCGTTATCTCCCGTAGTCGGATTGAGCTGGGAATGGGAAGCGGGCGCGCAACCTGCACGTGTTGCACAGGCGCAAGCGGATCTCGATGCGTTAATTCATAAGGCCTCGTTTGCACGCCAGGGCATACCCTTCCAGGTACGCGAACAATATCAACTGGTGCAATCCAAATTTGAATCGATTGCGGCAATGAAATCGAGTGCGAAGGCTGCCCGGCGTTGGATGATCGCAGCCTATACTGACTTCGAGGCTGGCCTGGAAGAGGCAGATAAAATACTCACCGCGATGCAGGTCTATGTTGCGGCCTATTCCGAGTACCTGAAGATTGTTAATGATTTCAATAATCATGTGTTCAAATTAAAAAGTGTTAGTGGGGTCTACGAATGAAAAAATTGATAGGATTACTGCTGTGCCTGCTATCTCTGCAGGTGGTTATTGCCGCTGAATCAAACCCCCAGGTGCTGGTCCGCCAAACTGTCGACCAGGTGTTAGAACAAATTCAGTCCAATTCCGAGCTATACGAGCAGGATCCGACCAAACTTTATGCGCTGGTGAACGAAGTCGTGTTGCCATACTTTGACTTCGATGCCATGGTAGACATGGCATTGGGAAGATATAAAAACAAGGTTAATGCTGATCAGAGGCCGCTGATTATTAATGAGTTCAGGGTATTACTGGTGCGCACCTACGCCAAGGCGTTGCTAGAATACAATGACGAGAAAATTATCTACCTGCCAATGGAGGGTTCTGCGGAGGAAGGTAAAGTGATAGTTAAGACAGAAGTCGAGCAGGCGGGTGGTTTTCCCTTGCCCCTGAATTACAGCCTAAGGGCGAGTGAGCAAGGTTGGATGATCTACGATATTAGTGTCGACGACATAAGCCTGGTGAGCAATTATCGATCCAGTTTTGCTCGTCAGATTAAGAAAAATGGTGTCGACGGGTTGATCAGAATATTGCACGATCGTAACCAGGAAAATTAGATTAAGCTCTACATTCCTTTATGCCATCTGATAGAATACTCGCCTTTTCAGGGCTTCGGCTAATACAGATTTCTGGTCAATGAATAAATTAATTATTAAGGGCGGTATCCCCTTGTCTGGCCAGGTACGGGTATCGGGTTCGAAGAATGCGGTATTACCGATTCTGGCAGGTACATTACTGGCTAGTGGACCGGTAATCATTCGAAATGTACCGCATTTGCACGATGTTACCACGACGATGGAATTGCTCGGCCGAATGGGTGTATCTTTGACCATCGGCGAGAAAATGAGCATCGAAGTCGACCCAACCACAATCGAAAATACCTTTGCCCCCTACGAGTTGGTAAAAACCATGCGCGCGTCGATACTCGTGCTTGGCCCCCTGTTAGCACGTTATGGCGAGGCCGAAGTCTCGCTGCCGGGTGGCTGCGCAATCGGTGCGAGGCCGGTTGATATGCATCTCTCGGGACTAGAGGCAATGGGCGCGCACATTGACGTCGATCAGGGTTATATCAAGGCCAGGGTAGATCGCCTCAAAGGTGCGCGTATCGTCATGGACCAGGTAACCGTTACCGGAACCGAAAACCTGATGATGGCCGCGAGCCTGGCCACAGGAACCAGTGTGATCGAAAATGCTGCAAGAGAGCCAGAGGTTGTCGATCTTGCCAATTTCATCAATGCCATGGGTGGTAAAATTGAAAACGCCGGTACAGATACGATCACCATTCATGGTGTTGAAGAACTTCACGGTTGCGATTACACGGTATTACCCGATCGTATAGAAACCGGAACCTATCTGGTCGCTGCTGCCATCACCGGGGGCAAGATACTGATTAAGCATACCGACCCCAAAATACTCGACGCAGTACTCGCCAAACTAGTCGAGGCCGGTGCCATTATCGATACCGGGGACGACTGGATTGAACTCGACATGGAGGGAAGAAAACCCAAGGCGGTAAATATTAGAACGGCACCTTATCCGGGTTTTCCAACCGACATGCAGGCACAGTTTTGTGCCTTAAATGCAATCGCCGAAGGTACGTCCTCGGTCACCGAAGCTGTATTTGAAAATCGGTTTATGCACATCCAGGAAATCTCACGATTAGGCGCGAATATTAATCTAGAGGGCAATACCGCGATTATACAGGGTGTCGACGATTTGAATGGCGCGCCGGTGATGGCAACTGACCTGCGCGCATCTGCCAGTTTGATTCTTGCTGGCCTGGTAGCAAAAGGCGAAACTATAGTCGAGCGCATTTATCATATCGATCGTGGCTACGATCATATCGAGGAAAAACTGGCCGGTATCGGCGCCCAGATTAAGCGCATCCCAGGTTAGCCTGCCACTATGTCCCAGCCGTTAACGATTGCACTCGCGAAGGGTAGAATTTTGCAGGAAACGCTGCCACTACTGGCACGCGCGGGCATCGAGCCGACCGACAATCTGACCACCAGCCGCAAGTTGGTATTTTCTACCAACCATAAAGATATCAATCTGGTTTTGATCCGCTCTGCGGATGTGCCAACCTATGTGCAATACGGCGCAGCGGATATGGGCGTGGCCGGCAAAGATGTGTTGCTAGAACACGGTGGCGAAGGGCTTTACGAGCGCATCGATTTAAAAATAGCATGCTGTAAATTAATGACAGCAGGATTTGTTGACAGGGCTATACCAGCGGGGCGCCTTAAAGTGGCGACGAAATATCCGCAAATTACACGTCGATATTTCCTCCAGAAGGGTCGGCAGGTCGAATTGATCAAGTTGTATGGTTCTATGGAACTGGCACCAATAGTTGGCCTGGCAGATTTAATTGTCGATCTGGTAGATAGCGGTAATACGCTAAAGGCTAACGGCCTGGTACCGTTGGAGCATATTATGGATATCAGCTCGCGACTGATTGTTAATCGGGCTTCATTAAAAATGAAAAATGAGGCGGTTAAGGCATTGGTGGAGAAGATAGAACGGGCGGTTAAAGGCTAGCCTATGACAATCGATATCAAACGCCTGGACAGCCAGTCAGCAGATTTCTGGCCACGGCTGAAGGAATTGCTGGCCTGGGATTCGGTATCGGATGACGCCGTGCTGCAAAGCGTTAACCAGATCATTACGGCTGTTCGAACTCGTGGCGATGCGGCGCTGATTGAGCTAACCGCAAAGTTTGACGACTTACAGGTTGATTCGATGTCACAACTCGAAATGCCATTGAGCCGCCTGGCGCAGGCCCACGCTGAATTACCTGAAGTGCAACGCGATGCGCTGGATCAGGCAGCAGTCAGGATTCGATCTTATGCTGAACACCAGAAAATAGAATCCTGGGAATATACCGAAGCCGATGGCACGTTACTCGGACAGCAAATAACCGCACTCGACAAGGCTGGTCTGTACGTGCCTGGTGGCAAGGCCGCTTACCCGTCTTCAGTACTAATGAATGCAATTCCTGCCAGGGTCGCTGGCGTCAAGGAATTGATTATGGTGGTGCCAACGCCTGGTGGTGTGGTCAATCAGCTAGTGCTGGCAGCCGCACATATCGCTGGTGTTGATCGTGTATTTACGGTCGGTGGTGCCCAGGCCATAGCGGCGCTGGCTTACGGCACCGAGGCTATTCCGTCGGTGGATAAGATTGTCGGTCCCGGCAATATTTATGTCGCCACAGCTAAGCGACTGGTGTTTGGTACAGTCGGTATCGACATGATCGCAGGGCCATCGGAAATTCTGGTGATCTGCGATGGCAAGACAGACCCGGACTGGATCGCGATGGATTTATTTTCGCAGGCCGAACACGATGAAGATGCACAGGCGATACTGGTGTCGCAGGATGGTCAGTTTCTCGATCAGGTGCAGGCCAGCATTAATCGTTTGATTGAAGACATGCCGCGTAAGGAAATAATCAACAATTCGCTCTCCGCCCGGGGTGCGCTGATCGAGGTTAGCGATATTGATCAAGCGATAGAGGTGGCGAATTACATCGCCCCCGAGCATCTGGAACTATCGATTGATGACGCGCCAGCAGTGGCGCGTTCGATTCGCCACGCCGGGGCTATTTTCATGGGCCGCTATACCTCCGAGGCGCTAGGGGATTATTGTGCCGGGCCAAATCATGTTTTACCGACATCGAGAACAGCGCGATTTTCTTCACCGCTGGGGGTATACGATTTTCAGAAACGCTCCAGCCTGATCGGCTGCTCGGCACAGGGTGCGTCGGACCTCGGCAAGCTGGCATCGGTGCTGGCGCATGGTGAAGGGTTGGTCGCGCATGCGCGATCAGCCGAGTATCGAATTAAGTAAGATTAATTTAATGGAGGTGTCGTAATGTATGTGTCGGAGTCAGGTTTGACTCCGACACCGGAGTTTGTGCTGTTAATCGTCTTCGAGTTCGGCCTCTTCCCAGAATCTGGG
>CBDUSZ010000023.1:0-21974 GCA_965370015.1 uncultured bacterium
GGGTCGGCCATAACCTGATAAACCCGTCTTCTTCTGGTTCGTGTTTCATTAGAATCACTCTCAGCTAAAATCATAAAAGACGAAATTCTGGCGGCAGGAATTATAAGGCACTGAAGCCCTTATGATTCAGTCAAAGGTTCGCTACGAATAATATTGTTTTTTTGTTCCACGGTCCCACCACTTCAGCAGGGTTGCGTCGATTGCCGACTGCAGCGCAAGACCGACCTTCTCCGGCAGTGATTTTTTCTCCTTATATTTGACTTCAAAAACATCGTATTTCTCGCAGGCGTTGACAATATACTCATCGCTGGTAACGAGTTCATCGACCAGGGCCTTGTCGAGTGCGCGTTGGCCAAACCAGATTTCACCGGTGGCGACTTCTTCGATTTTTAATTGGGGCCGATGTTGCGCTACAAACTCTTTGAATAACACGTGAATGTCTTCGATGTCCTGGGTAAATTTTTCGCGCCCTTTATCGGTATTTTCACCGAATATCGTCATGGTACGTTTGTATTCGCCAGCCGTTACCAGTTCGAAATCAACATCATGCTTTTTCAGTAATCGATGAAAATTGGGGAACTGCGCAACAACACCGATTGAGCCAATGATGGCGAAAGGCGCAGCGAGCAATTTGCTCGCAACACAGGCCATCATGTAACCACCGCTGGCCGCAATTTTGTCGACGCAGATGGTTAGGGTAATGCCGCGATCTTTAACTCGTTGCAGCTGCGAAGACGCCAATCCATAAGCATGTACCATGCCGCCGCCACTTTCGAGGCGAACCAGTACCTCGTCAGATTCTTCGGCCAGCGATAACACGGCGGTAATCTCCCGGCGCAGGCCCGACACCGCCGATGCTCTAAGATCACCTTTGAAATCAAGTACAAAAACCCGATCTTTTTTATTGCTGTCGGATTTTTCGTTGGTTGCCTTTTTGGCACTTTTCTTCAGGGCTTTCAATTTGGCTTTACGTTCGGCCTTTTCGTCTTTGGCGCGTTGTTTTAGCTGCAGCTTGAACGAATCCGCATCGATCACGGTGGCATTCAAGGTATCGCGCAGCATGTCAATTTCATCGTTAACCCTTGTCACCTCGATATGACCCTTGTGTGATTGTGCTGCCTGCATGCCGGCCCTGACCGCAACCAGCACGATGACAATAATACCTATGATAATCGTCAGTAATTTAAGGGCGAATAGCCCGTAATCAAAAAAGAATTCAGCCATGGGGATTTTATCTGTCAATAATTAAGGGAAGCCGCATCATACCCGTGTGCCTGCTCAGGTTAAAACGGAATTTCTCATAATTAACAGTTGCAGGCATATTTGTAAAAGAACCTGGTAGAACTGAATTAACTGTCTTCATCTCAGAGCTATGGAAGATCAGAATACCTGGCAATACAGGGGGTCGGTTGGACCCCCCATCTCTTTAATAAAGAATGCGTGTTATTGCACCCGGGCTGCGGCTATCGCTGCATTTAATGTTGCGCTGGGTCGCATGACGGCCTTTGTTTTTTCCAGGTCGACAACGTAGTAACCGCCAAT
Source organism: uncultured bacterium (assembly GCA_965370015.1). Lineage (GTDB taxonomy): Bacteria > Pseudomonadota > Gammaproteobacteria. Next base: position 1,543 of record CBDUSZ010000023.1, read on the forward strand.
ATCAACCGGTTTCCCCTGCACGGCACTCAGCTCATCGATAATCTGCTGCTCGCTATCGGACAAGGTTTTAGCCAGAGGTGCGAACTGGGCCTGCAGGTCGGAATCGTCTGTTTGCTTGGCTAATGCCTGCGCCCAGTACAGCGCGAGGTAAAAATGACTGCCGCGGTTATCCAGTTCACCGGTTCTACGCGAGGGTGATTTGTTGGTCTCAAGCAATTTACCCGTTGCCTGGTCCAGCGTATCCGCCAGGACCCTGGCCTTGCTATTGCCGGATTTAATACTGACATCTTCCAGCGACACAGCAAGCGCCAGGAACTCACCCAGCGAATCCCAGCGCAGGTGATTTTCTTCTACCAGTTGTTGCACGTGTTTGGGCGCCGATCCGCCCGCACCTGTTTCGAACAGGCCGCCGCCAGCCATTAACGGCACGATAGACAGTAGTTTTGCGCTGGTGCCTAATTCCATGATCGGGAACAGGTCGGTCAGGTAATCACGTAAAATATTGCCGGTTACCGAAATCGTATCTTTGCCGCGAATAATACGTTCAAGCGTGTAGCGCATGGCGCGTTGTTGCGACATGATCTGGATATCAAGCCCTGTCGTATCGTGGTCCTGGAGATAAAGGTTTACCTTGTTGATAATTTCCATTTCATGCGGGCGGTATTCGTCTAACCAGAACACGGCGGGGATGCCCGACTGGCGTGCACGCGTCACGGCGAGTTTAACCCAGTCTCGAATCGGTGCGTCTTTGGTCTGGCACATCCGCCAGATATCGCCTGCTTCAACATTTTGCTCAAGCAGTAGATTGCCATCTTCATCAATAATACGTGCGACACCATCTTCGGGTATTTCAAAAGTTTTGTCGTGAGAGCCATATTCTTCGGCTTTTTGGGCCATTAGACCGACATTGGGGCAGGTCCCCATGGTGGTTGGATCGAATGCGCCGTGGATTTTACAGAAACTGATTATTTCCTGATAAATTCTTGCGAATGTGCTCTCAGGCATTACCGCTTTAGTATCTTTCGGCCGGCCATCGGCTCCCCACATCTTACCGCCAAGACGTATCATCGCCGGCATCGAAGCATCGACGATGACATCATTGGGCGCATGCAGATTGGAAATACCTTTAACCGAATCGACCATGGCCAACTCGGGCCGGTGCTCATGACAGGCGTGCAGGTCATCTTCAATTTCTGCGCGCAGGGACTCGGGCAGGCTGGCAATTTTTTCGTCGATACTGCTAAGGCCGTTGTTTGGGTTTACACCCAGTTTTTCAAACAGTGCGCCATGTTTTGCAAACGCCTCTTTGTAGAATATTTTAACCGCATGGCCGAACACGATGGGGTGAGATACTTTCATCATCGTGGCTTTGACATGCAGTGAGAACATCACGCCGGTTTCTCGTGCGTCTTCCATCTGCTCTTCATAGAATTCGCACAGTGCTTTTTTGCTCATGAACATGCTGTCGATGATTTCGTCTTTTAGCAATGAAGTTTTTTCCTTAAGGACGATGATTTCACCACTTTTTGTAAGCAGATCCATTTTCACATCGCAGTCTTTTTCCATGGTCATGCATTTTTCACTGTCGTAGAAATCACCACCATGCATATGCGAAACGTGGGTGCGCGAAGCAGGGCTCCATTTAGCCATTGAATGCGGATTTTTCTGCGCATATCGTTTTACCGCGGCAGGTGCGCGACGGTCGGAGTTACCCTGGCGCAGTACCGGGTTGACCGCGCTACCCTGAACTTTTCCATAACGCTGATTGATGAGCTTTTCTTCCTCGGTCTGCGGGTCGTCAGGGTAGTCGGGAATGTCGTAGCCGTTTGACTGAAGCTCTGCAATCGCAGCCGTCAGTTGAGGGACAGCGGCACTGATATTGGGCAGCTTGATGATGTTGGTAGTAGGCTCCTGGGTCAGGCGGCCTAATTCGGCCAGGTTGTCGGGGACTTTCTGATCATCGCTAATGTAATCGGAGAATTCTGCAAGAATTCTTGCAGCCACCGAAATATCTCTTTCGTCGATCTCGATGCCGGCAGCCGAGGTAAAGGTCCTGATAATAGGCAGCAGTGAGCAGGTCGCCAACAAAGGTGCTTCGTCGGTAAGGGTGTATATTATTCTGGATTTCTCGGTAGTCATTCCACCTCCTGAGTGCGTCCTGGCCCGAGTTCTAAGGCTAAGAAAGATACGTGGTTGTCTTAAAAGGAGAAGTTAACCGGGGGGTTAAACTTCCAGAGGGCATTATAGCCATGGTGGCGTATACACAAAAGCTTTAATCGTGCCGGAAAGCAAAGGCCAGCGTCCCTTATTAATGAGTATTGTGTTCCCCAACCTGATCAGCTTTCGCCCAGAACGAATGGTGCATTGCGCAACAAGTGTGACAGGATCTGCTGTTTTATACTTTCATGCAATTCCGCCAGCTTCGACCAGTGCAAGCCCTGCCGGTAATGATGCGCCGTGTCTTTTCGGGGTCATATATGGACCCGAGCCCTGTTGCAGCCAAACCCCGCCAGGTGATATGTTAGATTAATCATCAATTATTGGGACCAGGGGATTCAAATGAACTGGAAAACCGCACACCGATCTTTTTACTATGCCAATGCCGAGGAACCGGACGATATCGTTCTGGTGCCGGAGAAAACCGCGTTGCTAGTGATTGATATCCAGAATACCTATCTGCAACCGAAGGAAAACGAGCAGGAAAATAAGCGTTGGCAGCCTTTTGTTGAGCGTATGAACGAGGTTGTTATCCCTAATACCGCAAAGCTTGTTGAGCATTGCCGTAACAACCATATCGAGGTGATCTTTGCCCGCATTGCCTGTTTGAAGACCGATGGACGTGATCGTTCGCTGAGTCAGAAAAAACCGGGGTTTAATTATTTGCTGATGCCGAAGGATCGCAACGACTCGCAGATCGTCCCGCAACTCGAACCGCGCGAGGATGAAATCACTGTCATAAAGACCACGGATAGCGCGCTCACCGGTACCAACCTGCGCCTGATTTTACATAACATGGGTATCGCCAACGTGGTGGTTGCTGGCATCTTCACCGACCAGTGTATTTCCTCAACCGTGCGCAGCCTCGCCGATGAAAGTTTTAACGTGGTGGTAGTCGACGATTGTTGCGCGGCTGCGACAATGCAGTTACATACCCATGAACTCGAAGTCATCAATATGATTTATTGCCATGTGGTGGCACTTGAGGAAGTACTAAGCTTCATCAATTAATGCAATCCCATGATTCTTTTCCGAATCTGCTAGCGTCGGATGAGAAATGCGGTCAGCGAGTACTTATAGATTATCGACAAAAATATCATGACAATAAATTTTTGATAGCTGTCGTTGATTTTTTGTAACCAGAGCGCCCTATTTTCGGGTTGCGGCCAAACATAAGACGCAACCAGCTTCCCGCGCTCAGCTGTCTCGATAGAACCGATCATGCTGCGATAGTCAACACTCGCACCAGGGTGCGATTCGAGACCTTCGGTAATAAACTCCAGGTACTCGTCGGTCGGCCTCAGGTCCGGAGTTGAGCGATTGGTTTGATAAAAATACAAACGCTGACCGTCCTGTTCGACATAAGTACGCCGGTACCGCTTCAAAATGGGCACTACTTCATAAAAATCCATTCGCGCGGCATCCCTGAGCGACAGTGAGTAGAGAAAACCATGCAGTGACTCACCCACAGCAGGCTCAGCCGAAGCGTATCCACAACCTTCCCAGGGGGCCGGATGATCGAAGCGCAGGGCATGATTCCTGAGCGTGAAGGGTTCCACGGCGAATGGCCTGATGCGTCGTTGCCGCAAGATCTCGTCGCTGAGATTGGCACCAAAGGCCAGGTATTGAACCCTGTCTGGCCCGTGGCCAAACAGTCGAGTAATGTTGCAGGCTTCGAACAGAAGTCGCCAAACCAGGTAACGAATCATAAGCGCCCGGATTGATTAATGATGCCCCACATTACTGAATTTGACCAGGCGGGTCAATTTCAGAATATTTAATCATCAGAGAGGTCGAAGCTGATTGATATTTTCTTAAGCGCATAATTTCACCTGCAACCTCGTCATTCCCGACTTTGCAGGAATGACGGTTTTTCAAGTTTAGAGGCTTAAGTAAGCGCCTCTCAAGCAGGTCAGAACTGCTAATACGTGGGGTCGCGTTAAGCGACTTTAAAAACCTCGATCTGGCTCGCCAGGTACTCGTCAAAACTGCCCTGAAAATTAACCATTTGCTGATCTTTGATTTCGACCACACGAGTAGCCAGGGATGACACAAATTCTCGATCGTGACTGACAAAGATTACCGTGCCGTCATATTTCTCTAGCGCCTGGTTTAGTGCTTCGATACATTCCATATCCAGATGGTTAGTGGGTTCGTCGAGGATTAATACATTGGCGTCCGACATCATTAGTTTGCCGAAAAGCAGGCGATTTTTTTCACCCCCCGAACAGACTTTGACTTTCTTTTTAGAATCATCGGCTGTGAAGAGTAAACGCCCGAGCATACTGCGCACCACTAATTCATCGTGTTTGGGTCTGCGCCACTGCGACATCCAGTCAAATAAATTCAGATCACAATCAAAGTCGGCAGTACTGTCCTGGGGGCAATAAGCCAGGGCGGCATTCTCAGACCACTTTATGTCACCCGCATTCGGCTTGAGTTGATCGATAAGGCAGCGCAAAAAAGTGGTTTTGCCCGAGCCATTTTCGCCGATTACGGCTAGCCTGGCGCCTGCTTCTATAATCATTTCACCATCGCTGAATAATAATTCATTATCAAATCCATGGCACAGGCCTTCTAGCACCAATGCCTGGCGGTGTAATTTCTTCTCTTGCTTAAAAGTGATGAAAGGCATCATTCGACTGGAAGGTATCACTTCATCAAGCTTTATTTTTTCCATTTTTTTGGCACGCGAGCTCGCCTGTTTGGCCTTTGAGGCGTTCGCCGAAAAGCGGTTTACAAAATCCTGTAACTCATTCAATTCTGTGGTCTTTTTAGCATTTGATGTGCGCAATTGTTCCTGGATCAGTGAAGAGGCGGCGATGAATTTCTCGTAATTACCGGGGTAGATACGCAGTTCGCCATAGTCGATATCGGCCATATGAGTGCAAACCGAGTTTAAGAAATGCCGGTCATGAGAAATAATAATCATCGTCGCTTTACGCTGATTCAGCACAGTGGCAAGCCAGTTGATGGTATGGATGTCCAGATTGTTGGTCGGCTCATCCAGAAGCAGAATATCGGGGTTGGCGAATAACGCCTGCGCGAGTAATACGCGTAGCTTCCAGCCCGGTGCGACCTGCTGCATCAAACCATAATGGAATTCTTCCTCGATGCCTGCCTGCAGCAGTATCTCACCGGCACGGCTTTCGGCACTATAACCATCCATTTCCGCAAACACGGCTTCCAGGTCGGCGACTTTCATACCGTCCTGTTCAGACATTTCGGCCATTGCGTAAATACGATCACGTTCCTGCTTCACTTTCCATAACTCGACATCACCCATGATAACCGTGTTGATCACGCTATATTTTTCAAACGCAAACTGATCCTGACTGAGCGTGCCGACCTTGTTTCCAGGAGTAATCGAGACGTTGCCAGATGTGGGTTGTAGTTCACCGCTGAGAATTTTCATTAGTGTCGATTTGCCGCAACCATTCGCACCAATCAGGCCGTAGCGATTGCCGTTACCAAATTTTACCGAAATATTTTCAAACAATGGTTTAGCACCAAACTGCATGGTGATGTTAGCGGTGGATATCAATGGAGTATTCCTGAAAGGTTACAATTTAGGGCATCAACCCATGGTGCCTGCCAGGGCACACACAAGCGGGCGCGCACTTTAAGGTATTGAGGCGTAAAAGTCGAGTTTAGCGACGCATTAGCAGCCAAAATACACCGTTAAACGGAACGCCAGCTTATATATTCCTGCTTTCGCCTGCCCAGTAGCCGTTGTGTGGTAATCTCCCAGCCAGCTGATGCATTAACCATAACGAGGGACGAATGATACCGCTAAATTTATCTGTCAACGAAACCCGCGTTATCGGCTGTCTGATGGAGAAATCTGTCACCACCCCGGATCATTACCCACTCACCCTTAACGCGCTGACTAACGCCTGCAATCAAAAGTCTGGCCGCAACCCTGTCATCTCCCTGGCACAGGGCGTGGTGCAGCATACTGCCCGGGGCCTGGAAGCCAAACATTTTCTGCGTGTGGAAGATAATTTCAAGCGCGGTGTGGAGAAATATACGCAGCGTTTCTGCAACACATCTTTCAGCGAACTGCAATTTGACTCGCCCCAGTTCGCCATCGTCTGCCTGCTATTGTTGCGCGGTCCGCAGACGCCGGGGGAGCTCAGGGCGCACAGTGGACGTCTGCATCAATTCGCCGACAATGAATCTGTGGTAGCAGCTCTCTCTGGTCTGATGCAGCGCGAGGGCGACCCGCTAGCGGTGAAGCTGCCGCGCACACCGGGGCGCAAGGACGCCGAGTATATGCACCTGTTCTCTGGTCCCGTCGATGTTGAGGCACACCTGAGCAGGGTTCAGGCTACGATGGCGAGCGAGTCTTCAGTTCGTATCAGCGTGGCTGATCTGGCACAACGCATCGATGATCTCGAAGCGGAGGTCGCTGAACTTAAAAAACACCTGGGATAGGGCAATATCATTCGGGCTGAAATAATATGACCAGTTTAAGTGAAAAATTAAACACCGACGAAATCATCCTGCTTGATGGCGGTATCAGTACCGAGATTCAGAAACGCGGTGTGCCGCTGCATTCAAATGTCTGGAGCGGATTAACCACCAAAACCCACCCCGACGAGGTGCGCCAGGTACACGAAGACTATATCCGCGCCGGGTCGCAGGTCATAACCGCAAACACCTATGCCACCGCAAGGCATGTTCTGGAAAGCATTAATCTGGGACACGAAGCCAGGATGATCAACTTAAAATCGGTACAGCTCGCGCAACAGGCGCGCGACAATGCAGCCGATGGCGACGTATGGATAGCCGGGTCAATGTCCAGCATGCCACCTTTGACCGCCAGCCATGAAGTTGTTGTTAGCAAGCATGCAGAAGCTAGCTATCAGGAACTCGCTGAATGCCTGGCCCATGCCGGGGTGGATTTGATCATTGCGGAAATGATGCGCGATATCGACAACGCGACCATGGTCATCAAAGCGGCTGTCGCGACCGGCCTGCCCGTGTGGATCGGATACAGTACGATGATGGCGGAAGACGGCACCGATGTTAGAAGCCTACGCTGGAAAAATGCGAATAGCACCACGGACACTCATGACTTTGCCACACTGGTAAAAACACTGAGCCCGCTCGGTGGTCAGGCGGCAGGCATCATGCATACCCAGGTCGGTCATATCGGCCCAGCCCTCGAAGTACTGGGACAACACTGGTCGGGCGCAAAGCTTGCCTATGCGGAAACTGGCCGCTTATTGTCGCCGCAATGGAGTTTCGAAGAAATTTGCTCGCCGCAGCAATATGCCGCAGAAGTCGAAAGCTGGATCAAAAAATATGGCGTACAGATTGTGGGTGGTTGCTGTGGCACCGGTCCGGAACATATCCACGCATTGAAGAGCTTGTTGGCAGGTCTTTAATTACCCCTGGTCGAATGAATTCAAACCTACGGGGTATCGGTGATATTTCTGTAGGGCTGAATTCATTCGGCCATCAATAATCATCGAGCGTTCATATTCTTACTGATATAGTTTTTAAGCAGCTCGATTCTCTCCCTGTTAACGCCGCGGTCGCTATAACCTGCCCTTGATGCCGAGCGCATGTGAATTATTTTTTGATCGCTATCGATCCTGATTTCCAAATCGTCGACAAATCTAAAAAACGCTGAGGTGAAAGTCGCGGCCAGATAATTACCCTCTTCGGTCTGAATGTTACCACCCATTTCACGTATGCTGTTTTTAAGTCTGGACAGGACTTCCGAGGTAGTGATTTGAGAAAAAACTACTGGGTCAGTGTAATGTGTGGCATCCGCCTCGAACTCACTACAGATGCAATTGGGCCTGTCAGGGCATTCCGACAGTTTACCCGCGACTAACCCGCTGGCTTCACCTGATTGCGACATCAGACCGAGCACGAAAAAACTGCCAAAACCGATGAGAAGTAAAATAGCCAGGATGATTAAGACGATTTTCATTGGTGATTTTCTGCCAGCTTAGTTCAGAGATTCCCTGGTGGCGTGGCGTAATTTCATAATCGTCAGGCCACTCTTCCACATCGCAATGGCACCGATTCCGGCCACCAGAATTACCGATGAGGAGTGTACCACAAGCACCATTGTGAGGGCTTCTTCGTCGGCAATGCCTAACAGCTTTAAGGCAAATGCAGAGCCGATGATGCCACCGCCGGGAATACGGATAAAGCGTGAAATGATGAGTGCAAAGCCCGAGAAAACCATGATGAACAGATAATCGAAGGGCGACAACAGGATACCGAAAACCAGTCCAGCCCACAGGAAGTGGGTTGTCGAGATCATTTTCATGCCAATACTGGCTAGTATGACACCGCTGCCCCGCCAACGCGATTTCGGCCAGATTATGCCCGCCGCCATACCGTGACCGATACCCGCCAACCTGCCGCCGAAAGCCCTTTCCAGCCTGGCGATGAACCGGCCCACGATCGAACCCGGAATTATCAGGTGGCGCCTGATCAGGAAAAGTCCTCCGAACAAAACCGTGAACAACACCAGGCTACCACTCCCCGCAGCCACCATGCCAAATCGAAGATTTCCTTCGGCCGCAGGCAGGGCCGCGAATATAACCAGGATTCCAACCAGGATTGAAAAAACGATACCGTCGACGAATCGCTCGATTGCTGTTGTCACCAACACGGTCGAAATTTTTAAATCCTCGAGCCTGGCAATTAGCCAGGCACGCACCAACGGGCTTAATCCGACCGGAACGATCATATTGGCAAAATAACCCACCATCACGGCGCTAAACAACCTGAAGGTACCGACAGGGCGAATATCAAACAGAATTTGACGCCATTTCCACCCCCGCAATACCTGCTCCATTGGAATCGAAGCAGCCAGAGCAACAAGCCATATTGGTTCGGCTTCAAGCAGGACATCGGGCAGGCGCCCGAGATCGAAATTACGAAACGCAACAATCAACACGCCAACCGACAACAGGGTGGCGATAATTGACCAGATAACAGCCTGCGGGCTGCGCCGGGAAACCGATACAGTCATGCTAATGCGCCCATAGCCCCGGGTAACGATAGCTTGAGATAGTTGCCAGGCCATTTTCCATCGATTACTGAAATTGTAGGTTTGCTTTTCATCGCTTAATCTGTTGGTACCAGGGATAACCAGAGGGACAAGCATACCTCAGCTGTTTAAGCCGCGGCGAATGCAATTTTTAATGCGTTGCCAGATCGCCAGCAGATAAAGTGCACACTATCGATATATCCAACAATGTTAATTGGATCGCAAGGGTAAAATAGGATTCAAATTGATGCCGACAAATGGCATATTACCCGACTCTAGCTTAACGACAAATTACACGTGCTTAAACTGATTCGATCCGAATGGCAGTTGCTGCTGTTCGGATTTTTAATGACCTTTTGGTCTGCACCGGGACAAACCTATTTAATCTCACTGTTCAGCGGGGAAATTCGTGCTGAGCTAGGACTGAGTGATGGTGAGTTTGCCGGCATTTACTCACTTGCAACGCTGGCCAGCGCTATCGTAATGGTCTGGAGTGGCACGCTGGTCGATAAAATCGACCTGAAAAAGCTTTCCATCGCTATCGTAATCGGCCTCGGCATCGGCTGCGGGTTAATGTCGGTTAGCGTTGGCGTAATGAGCCTGCTTGTGAGTCTGTTTATAATCCGTCAATTGGGCCAGGGACTGATGTTTATCGCGAGCTCGACAGCCATGGTGCGTTACCTCGATGCACACAAGGGTAAATCGAGCGCATTGGCCGGAATGGGATATGCGGTGTCTGAAGCGGTGATGCCGAGCATTCTGGTTGCCCTGTTATTGTGGGTCGGGTGGAGAGTCAGCTGGCAAATTGCCGGTATCGTGCTGATTGTTTTCATGGTGCCGGCGATTTTGTACCTACTGCGAAATCACCAGGTACGCCATCAAAACTATCTGCGCCAGCTTTTAGCCGGAAGCGACGAAAACCAGCAGGTTTACCGGCAGCGCCAATGGACTCGATCTGAAGTAGTACGCGACAAGCTGTTTTATCTGTTTGCACCTGGGCTGATGTCACAACCGTTGATGTTTACCGGGTTCATCTTCCACCAGGTGCACCTGGTGGAGTCAAAAAACTGGTCTTTAACCGCCTGGGCCTCCTTGTTTGTAATGTATGCACTAGTGTCTGTCGGCACTAAAATCGTCACCGGTTTATTGGTGGATCGCTTCGGTGCGATTCGAATGGTGCCACTGGTAGCTTTGCCGATGGGTATCGGCCTGGTTATTTTATCGCTATCATCGAGCCTGACTGGAGGTGCCGCGTTTCTCGCTTTAACCGGCATCACGGTCGGCCTGCAATCAACCGTGACTGCACCCTTCTGGTCCGAGATGTACGGTAGCAAACACCTGGGCTCGATCAAGTCGCTGGGGTCTGCGGCGATGGTTTTCTGTACTGCACTCTCGCCGATTATTCTCGGTTGGTATATCGACATCGGCACCAGCATGGACAGCCTGGCAATGGGTGGTGCAGTCTACATTTTTCTGACCTCGGCACTGGCCTGTTATGCCTGCCAGCTAAAAGCGAAAACTAACTTGAGTGAACCAATTGCCTGAATCTTTAAATTTCGACGAACTCATGGCGCTGAAGAGCGACCCACCTGACATTTCACGCGACGATGTCCATCGCCTGGCGCTTGAGCAGTATGGTCTGGAAGGTCGATTCGAGCCGCTCGCCGGTGAACGTGACGCCAACTTTGTGTTCCACGTAGATGATGGTCGCAAGCTGATTCTGAAATTTTCGCACGCGGCGGAAGACCCGGCAGTACTTGATTTTCAATGCAAGGCTCTTAGCCATATCGCTGCCGGGGACCCTGGTTTGCCGGTTCCGCGAATTTATCCGGCCCTGAACGGAGACAGTTTTCAGACAGTGGTGCTTGAACACGGCGAACGATTGATCCTACACGCCCAGACCTGTATCGACGGCGTGCCAATTCCGCAGGACACCCTGAATCATGCCAGACTTCGCCAAACCGGCGTCCTTGCGGCCCGACTGGATCTCGCGATGCGCGGGTTCTCGCACCCGGCGGCGTGCCAGAAGCTGGCCTGGGACCTGGCCAACGCTGAGCAGTTACTGCCCTGCACCGCCACTATCGAGGACGCCAAGATTCGCGTCTCGATCGAGCAAGTTTTGAAAGATTTTACAATCTCGACGGTGCCCAGATTGCGCAGTCTGCGCGAGCAGGTAATTCATGCCGATCTGCATTTTGGCAACCTGCTTGCCAGCATCGATGAGGACGTAACGATTAGCGGGATAGTCGATTTTGCTGACATGTTGCAGACACCGCTGGTAGTCGAGGTAAGCACCTTGCTGGCCGAAGTCGCAACCTGCTTCGATGACCCAATTCCTGCAATGGCAGTCTTACTTGCAGGTTACGAATCATTACTGCCACTGCAAGCCTCCGAGCATGCGGTTTTGCAAAGTTGCATCATGACTCGTCTGGCGATCACTTATGTCATATTCTCCTGGCGTCTTGTCCATCAAGGCGTGCTTTCCTCAGAGTACGATGGTTTTAAAGCGACCTATGCAACAGCGATAACAACTTTGCAATCACTGAACCACACAAAATTTTTGCGCGCCATTCAAACCGAGAGTTAAACCATGACAACAGCGAAACAAGCCCAGACCAGCTCGCAGCAGGAATTGATTCGACGCCGCGCACGGCTGCTCGGTCCCGATCTATCACTGAGTTACGAAAACCCCCTGCACCTGGTCCGTGGCGAGGACGTCTGGCTTTACGATTCTGACGGCCGCGCCTACCTCGACGTCTACAACAATGTCGCCCATGTCGGTCACTGCCACGCCGATGTAGTGGCAGCTATAACACGCCAGGCAGCACGCTTAAATACCAATACGCGTTACCTGCACGATACTGTTCTAGACTTGAGTGAAAATTTGACCGCGACACTACCCGCGGGTCTGGACGTCTGTTTCTTCGTCAATTCCGGCAGCGAAGCCAACGATATAGCCTGGCAAATGGCAAAAGCCGTTTCCGCCAATACCGGCCTGCTGGTTTTCGACGAAGCCTATCACGGAATTTCCGAGGCAACTTTCGCAATGTCTACTTCCGAGTATGATCCGGCAAGACGTCCAGATCATGTCGAGACACTGGAATCGCCCGATAGTTATCGGGGCCGACTACAGGGAGATTGCGTGGAAGTCGGCAAGGGTTATGCACAAGACTGCGATCAGGCGCTTACCCGTTTGGCCCAGCGCGGACATCAAGCCGCTGCACTGATCGTCGACTCCGGTACCTGTAGCTCGGGCATACTCGATCTACCCCTGGGGTATCTACCAGCCATTGCAAAAAAGGTTCAGGCTGACGGCGGACTCTATATCGCCGATGAGGTTCAAGTTGGCCTTGGCCGATCGGGTAGTCATTTCTGGGGATTCGAAGCGCTCGGCGCGCAACCCGATATCGTCACCATTGGCAAACCAATAGGCAATGGCCACCCGATCGGAATTGTCGTCACCAGCCGCGAGATACTGTCCAAATTCCAATCTCATATCCCATTTTTCAGCACCTTCGGCGGCAACCCGGTATCGGCTGCGGCAGGCCTTGAGGTACTCAGGGTAATTACGCGCCAGAACCTGCAACAAAACGCCGGCGAAATATCTGCCTATTTAAAACAGGGCATTAAAGATCTCGCAGAGCACCATACCTTGATTGGCGATGTGCGCGGCTGCGGGCTATTGATTGGCATAGATCTGGTGGTCGATCGCGAAACCCGTGAACCCGCAGGTGCGACGGCGGACCTGATCTATAATCATATGCGTAACAATGGTGTCTTAATCGGCACTACAGGACCGCATGGCAATGTTCTGAAGATCCGCCCGCCGATGACTTTTAGCAAAGCCCACGCAGACCAACTAATCACTACTCTGGCTGATGCGTTAAATGCACCCAGATAACCGATGATGCTCGCGCAAAACCAAACAATATACAAAACTTGAAAACCCCATTTGAATAATCACGGTCATAACCCTGTCCACACGCGGCAGGGAATCATCTTCATCATCATTGGCATGAGCCTTGCCTCGTTAGCGGGCGCGGTGATGAAAATGCTGTCCGAGGATCTCAGTTTCGTTCAAATTACCTGGTTTCGATTTTTTGGATTCGCCCTGATCATGCTACCCATTATATTGATTCGTTTCGGGCGCTCGGCCCTGAAGCCTGCCCGTCCCGGGATTCAGGTGATTCGAGGACTGAGCATGGCCGCCGGCACATCTACGTTCATTATCGGCGTACGAACTGTCGAGTTTGCCGACGCTATCGCTATTTTATACGCCTATCCTTTTTTAATGATTATATTGGCAATTTTATTTCTGTCTGAACGCGTCCACTATTTCACCTGGTTCGGTGTCATCGGTGGTTTTATCGGCGTTTTACTAGTCATGCGCCCGGAATTTAGCAGCCTCAACAGCGGCACATTATGGATATTTTTATCCGCCATCATTATTAGCATTCAACTGATACTCAACCGCAAACTCGGTACCCTGTCACACCCGTTCGTGACCTCTTTTTGGGGGGCCGTGAGTGCTTCGCTGGTGCTGTCGTTTTTTCTGCCATTCAACTGGCAACCAGTCAACACTGATATACTGTGGTTAATCGGGGTGTTAATCATCTGCGGGGCGACCAGCCAAACCCTGATCACATTCTCTTTCTCCATGGCAACCGCATCAACGCTGGCGCCATTCACCTATTTTGAAATTATCGCAGCCGTTATCATTGGCTATTTTATGTTCGGTACACTGCCAGTATGGATATCCTGGATCGGGATTATTCTGATTTTAACGAGCGGATTAATCGTTGCTCGATCATTACCGCGGCGAGAACCACCGGAACGCGTGGCGAAAATTTAAACCAGTTTTTTTATTAGTATAGAGAATTAAAATGTCTACCAAACCACTATTATTTGAACCCCTGTCATTGCGTGGCGTTACCCTGCCCAACCGCATTGTGGTTTCTCCGCTTTGCATGTATTCGGCTATTAAAGGCATCGCCCAGCCCTGGCACTTCGCCCATTTAAGTACCTTCGCACGCGGTAAAGCCGGGCTTGTTTTTACCGAGGCAACCGCGGTAGAGGCCAGGGGACGAATTACGCCGCAATGCCTGGGTATCTGGACCGATGAACAGGCGCAAGCGCTCAAACCAATCACCGAATTTATTGAATCGATGGGCTCGGTTGCCGGTATCCAGCTCGCCCATGCCGGCAGGAAAGCATCAGTTCGCAGACCATTTACGGATAAGCCCGGTGCGCCATTGGATGAAGAAGATGCCGCGCGTGGTGAACCCGCCTGGCAAATGGTAGCCCCGTCCGATGAACCCGTGGGGCCGGGATTTCCAGCACCTGTGGCGCTAGATCAGTCCGGCCTCGACGCGGTTAAAGATGCTTTTGTGCAAGCGGCAAAACGCTCGGTTATGGCTGGCTTTAAAGTCATCGAACTACACATGGCGCACGGTTATCTGCTTCACAGCTTTTTGTCACCACTGAGTAACCACCGCAGTGACAGCTACGGTGGGGATATCGAGGGTCGAATGCGATTCCCGCTGGAAGTGGCCAGGGCAGTACGCGCGGTGATTCCCGAAGATTACCCTCTATTTAGTCGAATTTCAGCGATAGACGGAATCGAGGGTGGCTGGAGTATGGACGACTCGGTTGTGCTGTGCCGGGCGATGGCTGATCTCGGTGTCGATGTCGTCGATTGTTCTTCCGGGGGTATTAGTGGTGCGCCCAGTTTTCGGGTGGACGACGAAGGCAAGCCACTTACCAGGGGTTCGGCACGAAAGCCCGGATTCCAGGTTCCTTACGCCGCGCGAGTGCGCAACGAGACCGGGATTAAATCGATGGCGGTTGGCGTCATCATCGATCCTCATCAGGCAGAGCAGATTCTGCAATCGGGTGGTGCCGACCTGGTCGCACTCGGGCGTGAGATTATGCATGATCCATTTTGGCCGCTACATGCCGCAGAATCACTAGATGCAGATCCGAATTTCAAAATGTGGCCGGAACAATACGCCTGGGCGGTCGATCGTCGGTCGCAAATCGCACGGCTCAATCAATAGTAGCTCGATCATTGAGTTAGTTATTGTGGGCGGAAACAGGTTGTAAAATCTCACCTTTGACGATATGCCAGGCTTCTGCGTGGCACAATCGCCGGGGTTGCGGTATGAAAATCAGCAGTTTCGACTGGTCATTAATCGACCGACCAGATAGGGCTTATTCATTAATCTCCGAGGATATCTTGCCTGCTCAGCTTTACTAACTCGTCGTTAATAGTCGGCATCCAGTCCACATGAAATTCGTAAAAGGCATGTGCCCCGGGCTGTATATCGATCTGGCCTTCAATGCTCGCCCGCGTAACGGCCACATCACCCGCCCAGGCATTCGACTCAAAAAACAACGTGCTGCCACATTCGACGCAAAAACCCCTGCGCCCGGTATCTAGTGTGCCGTGCCATTTTAAAGTTTCACTCTCATCCAGGTGAAACTGCTCAGCATTGATGCCTACCCAGGTTACATAAGCTGAACCATGCGCGCGACGACAATCGTCGCAGTGACAGTGAGCCGAGTATTTACTCGGCAAATCATAATGAAACTTCAATTTTCCGCAAAAACAACTTCCTCTTATATATTTTTCCATTTGCTATCTCTCAACCTTTAGTTAATGTGCGTGATCGAAGAGTTTGACCCGAAGATTTCTTTCTTTATTCACCTCTTAATAATGCCCTGCCCTCTTCACAGTAAACGTTAGACTGCTGCCATTCGATCGAAGTATCGCAAACGATATAATAATCTTGGCGCTTCAGGGTCGTCATTAAATCCTGCGCGATCATGCAAAATATTGTGACTGATCAGCCCCTGGCCGGACTGCAGGGTAGCACGGTAAATATAAGGCGAATCTGCATTGAGAAGCTCTTGCAGTGCGCCCACCGCCTGTTTAGTCAGCGGGTCATTGCGCCAGATGACATTGCGTTTGCGCGCCGTATAGCGCATATGTAAGGTACCACCCGTCCCCGCCATAAACACCGGACCGCTGCGATCGGGTCGATTAACCTTGTCATCAACGCGATTCTCCGGGATCATCATCGCATCTTCACCCATCAATGCCTCAACCAGGGCGGGGTCACGATCTCGTAACAAGATATAGGCGATTTCATGATCCATGAGCGCATTCTCGCCCCCCTCGACAGCCGCTCGAACACAATGTAGCTGCAAGCCATAAATCTGCCGTGTCAGTTCGTTGTAATAGCCGTCCGTATGCCAGTGAATCTGGCGATTGGTGTAGGGAATATAGTGCTTGCGCCACTGATTATCTTTTATTTCCAGCGAGGTGATACCGTCATAATCGGCGCCGGTATTGTGATCTAGCGACACCAGTCCGAATTGTTCACCCAGTCGACGCGGAATCGCCTTGTCTGGATCGTCTCCGGTTGGCCCTGCATATATCACCATATTAGATTTGTTCACGCGTGACAGCATAGCTTCGCGTTCGGCATTACTGAGATGCGCAGGATCCCTTATTTCTACAATCAGTTGCTCGATAGCGGTTGGGTAGTCCAGCAATTTCTGTTCACGCCACTGTTGGTAGGCAGATTCGTTGTCCAGATCAAATTGTGGTAACAATTTTTTAAGCATGCTCATCCCGGTCATCGCAAACAGCGATGACTATTCTCTGTAGCCAGTTAACCTCTATTTAATGGTAATCCAGCAGCCCTTTTCTTTAGCAATCAATTTTCCAATCTCGTATGCCTGTGGCGCAACTTTAATAAAATCCTCGACCGCATCCTGCATCACCGCCACCAGCAAACCTCCACTGGTTTGCGGGTCACATAAAATATGTTTTTGTTGTTCAGTAAGTACAGACATGTGATGCCCGTAACTGTCAAAGTTGCGATCACCCCCTCCTGGAATGCAACCCAACTGGCGATATTCCTCTACTGCCGGATCGAGTAACGGAACCCGCTCAAAATCCACTTGCGCGGCAACCTCACTACCCTGGCATATTTCCAGTAAATGCCCCAACAAACCAAAACCGGTGACATCTGTCATCGCTGTCACAGATGCCATCTGCCCCAGCTGTACACCAATTTTATTTAATTTATTCATACTGTTAATGGCGATATCGCTGTGTTCAGGCTTGAGCTTCTTTTGCTTTTGGGCGGTACTTAAAATACCCACGCCAAGAGGCTTGGTTAAAAACAGTACGCAGCCCTCTTTGGCCTGGTTATTTTTTTTTAAATTAGCTTTTTTTACTCTGCCCGTGGCAGCGAGGCCGAAGATAGGCTCGGGCGCATCAATGCTGTGTCCGCCAGCCAATATAATTCCGGCGTCTTTACAGGCCTGACGCCCTCCATCGATTACCTTTCCAGCAATATTTGCATCTAATATTGAAATAGGCCAACCTAATATTGCAATTGCCATCATTGGAGACGCACCCATGGCGTAAATATCACTCAACGCATTGGTCGCGGCTATCTGTCCAAAAGTAAACGGATCATCGACAATCGGCATGAAAAAATCCGTGGTACTGACAATCGCCTCTCCATTGCCTATGTCGTAAACCGCCGCATCATCCTTCGACTCATTGCCGACCAGTAGGTTTTTATCTTCAGCAAACTCTACCTTTCCCTGCAGAATTTCTTCCAACATTGAAGGTGAAATTTTACAGCCGCAACCTGCGCCGTGACTGTATTCTGTCAGTTTAATTTGAGAAGTCATAAGTTTTTGAGTCAAATTTTAGTAATTGCTTATTCCCCTGGGGAACCACTGATTAAATTTATCTTGCCCAGGTAGGCATTTTTCATAGCCACTTCAAACTCAATATTGGAGGCATACTCATAACCAAATACCGGTTTCCAGAAACCCTGGCTCTCCATACATAGATAGAAGAATACATCACTTTTCCAGCTTTCTGGAAAACTGTTATAGACATGCGAAAATAGCAAGCGCTTGATTTCATCGGGGTAAGACTGCTTACCGTTGGTATCGACCATTGGCATTTTTAAAATTTGCGTGGGTATTGCGCGTTTTCGAATTTCGCGAATCACCGACTTTATATAGGTGAGCGTCCCCATCGATACCATCGCAACTTCTTGCGGATCAAATAACGCGCTGAGTTGTTCGACCACATGCGCATAATCCTGCTGCCATTGATCGTAATGTACAATCGGGTGAAAATGGAAACCCACCAGGTAACCCGCGTCTGCTACTTTACGTGCTGCCTCCAGGCGTTTATCCAACGATGCAGTACCATGTTCTTCATAGTGAACCAGGGTTGGCGTATTAAGTGACCAGGTACAAATAATATTTTTCGGTGCATCCGCGCGTAGCAGATGACTGACATTGGCCGATTTGGTTTTCAGTTCCAGAATAACATTCGTATTAGTGCGGGCAAAATCGATCACTGCATCCAGCACACCATGGCTATTACCCCACATCAGCGAATCGGAAGATTGTCCGGTACCAATGTGGTAAGTCTTTTCTGGATCAAGTTCGAGGTTCTTTAGCTTATCCGCAAACCCCTTATCAAAACTGATCTGCTTGCCGTCGAAAAAGGATTGAATACTGCAATAACTACAACCATAGCCACAATTATCGACCGCATCCAGGGTTTGCAGATTACAGCACAGGGTACGTGGTGAAGCGACCGGACAGCGACCCAGCCCCAGGCTGTTTTTTTCAATTGCACGGGGTTTCGACGCTGCACTGATTTTGGCTGCAGTGCGATCCGCGGGGTATTGATTATCACTTTTTTTATATCCCTCCCAGCGGCAACCTAACAGTCTCATGATGCGCTGTTTGCGGACTTTCACCGGTGTCGTCTGGCTGTTTTCCTCGGGCCAAACATCCTCGATAGACGCCACGCCCCACATTTGAAAATCCAGTGCAATTTCACACACCCGCCGACAATCCTGCACCGAAAGACGCAACTCCAGCGCGCGTTCTGTGAGGAACTTTTTAGCCTCTGCCTGGAGCAACTGAAACAGGGGTTGATCTGAAATAGCGGAAAGAGAGTCTGTCATATGTGTATATTATGCGATTACGGGGTTAAATCCCGACTTATCGCTTTATAATCCTTGTCGTATTGGCTGCTTTCTCCCATCAGTCGATTCAATCGGCCGATAGTCTGCGATACCGTAGAATAATGACTCACTGCAAAAAGCGCAGCTATCTCGGTGAGCCTGGCGCTACCCACTTCCTGGCACAATTTCATTGCAATCCAACGCGGTATATTCCTGTTCCCCTGCCCGCGTTTCGCTCGTTTCAGAGCTGGTCCTGTTAGCTGATAATAGTTTGCTACTGCCTGGATGATGCGCGCCAGAGAGACAGGGTGTATCGAACCATTATTGGCGATTTCCCGGTGGAGAGATTTGGATCGTTTTAGCGACTCCTCTCTGAACTGCTTATTACCCAGCACCGATGGTGTATGTTTTAACCGGTAAAATTCGGCAATTTCCTGGTCTATTCCCTGATTGACATAGATTTGGTATGCCCTGTAATGCTGACGATTACCCAGTGCTGCATACACCGCATCCCGACTCATCCAACGAGGCGCCTGGCTCCGGCCCAGGTAAGTAGCGTAGCTGGACCAGGGATAGTCTTCTAATACCTCCACCAGTGGTTTATTCGCTTCAAGCGGATTCCTGTGTAGGTAACGACTGAGTTGCAATAAATACTGGCTCGCATCGACAACGATGGCTTTATAACGCCCGCGAAACAGGGCACCTTCGCTTTTCCTCAGTCGATTATGACGTTGCGTATAGAGTCCATCGATATGTCGCATAACACGACTCAGGTTGCCCCGTGGCGTTTTAATTAACAGGTCGTAATGGTTAGCCATCAGGCAATACGCATGTATTTCCATTCCAAATCGCAGGTGAGCTTCTTCAATGCCTTTTAGAAACGCGGCATAATATTCCGCCGTGTGAAATACCTTTCGCCGCCCGGAGCCACGATTCATGACGTGATAAAAGGCATCTTTATATTCCATTCTCAGGGGCCTGGGCATGGACTCAAGAATAAAGTATAAATATTTTAAGTCAAGATTTGACCCCATTATCAGTTCCAGATCGTTGGCGATGGTCGTGCCAGGGTATTGATTGCTATTTATAAAGAAACCAACAGGAACAGCAGCGGGCGCGACCCTGACAACCTCGCTCAATAATATTTTTTTGGGGAATCCCCCCGATAAATCGCCAAT
>CBDUSZ010000024.1:0-21812 GCA_965370015.1 uncultured bacterium
CGAATTTATTCGGCCTATAAATATCTAAATACCCCTATTTATAATAGGTCGAATGAATTCAACCCTGCCTTTATTTTTTCCTTTAGTCAAAAGTAGAGAGCATTTAATACAACTATCTTTAACTAAACGCCAGTATGCAATAGCCCATCAGTGCCGACGGGAATATTCCCAGGCCTAATAAGCTCAGACCATTCGCGCTAAGCAGGATTTTGACATCGATTGCCTGTTTAATAGTGGTGACCTGATCCTGCTGCGGCTTATCAAAATACATGACTTTGATCACGCGCAGATAATAGAAAAGACCGATTACCGAGAACAGCACCGCAAGCACCGCGAGCCAGATTAGATCAATTTGTATGACTGACTGCAATACGCTTAATTTGGCATAAAAACCAACTGTTGGGGGTACCCCTGCCATCGACAACATGGCTATCGCCAACATAGCTGCATGCCAGGGATTAGTATGGTTTAAACCCGACAGGTCAGTAATATTTTCTGCCTCCTTGCCCTTGCGATTGAGCAGCAATAAAACACCAAACGCTACCGACGATGTAATTGCATAGGTAATTGTATAAAACATTGCAGAGGCAAAACCGTTGGCAGTGCCCGACAGGATACCCAGCATAATAAAACCGACATGAGAAATCGTCGAATAAGCCAGCATTCGCTTAAAATTGGTTTGAGCGATCGCGATGATATTACCGATAACCATAGACGCTACCGATAGCACGATTAGCATCTGTGACCAGTCGGCGTGGAGGTCACCGAGGCCATCGACCAGCAATCGTATTGCCATCGCGAATCCGGCTAATTTGGGGGCGGTTCCGATAAACAGTGTAACTGACGTAGGAGAACCCTGGTAGACGTCGGGTAGCCACATGTGGAAAGGCACGGCGCCAAGTTTAAATGACAGCCCGACCACGATAAATGTCAGCGCAAATGCCAGCGGCACCGGATACTGGTCCATTTTCAAACTCACCACTTCGGCGAGTTGATTGATATTCAGAGTTCCAGTAATGCCGTATAAAATTGAAATACCGTATAACAGTAATCCGGAAGCCATGGCACCAAGCACGAAATATTTCATCGCCGCTTCAGATGCCGCTGATGAGTTGCGATTAAAGGCAATCATCGCGTATAGAGATAGCGATAAAAGTTCCAGGCCCAGATAAATCAGCAAGAAGCTGTGGGCCGAGATCATAACCATCATCCCCAGAGTAGCAAACAGCCCGAGCACATAATATTCACCCTTATATATATCGTGATCAGCAAGATAATCTCGTGAGTAGACGAAAACCAGCAGAACAACCAGGCAGGTTGCAATTTTCAAAGTTACCGCCAGTTGGTCGAGGATAAAGGAGCCACCGAAGGTGGATATACTGTCCGCAGGCGCCACAAAAACAACTGCCGCCGCGGTAAAAATCAGAGTCAGAACCGCTAACATCAAACTAATCCAGCGTTTTTCCTGGGTTATAAATAAATCAACTACCAGTACCAGACAGGTCATCGCCAGCATTACTATTTCAGGTAATGCCGGCAGCAAATCAGGTTGGACGAATTCTGTCATTATATATCCAGCCCTATTTTCGAAACCGTTATGTGATTTAATAAGTTTTCAATCGTCGGATGCATCACATTGACTAGTGGGTCCGGCCATAGTCCGAGCACCAGAACAGCGATTGCCAAAATCCCCAGAAATAGAATTTCGCGCTTATTTATGTCGGTTAGTGCCTTCACATTGTCGTTAGCCACCTCGCCAAAAATAACCCGTTTTACCATCCACAAGGTATAAGCCGCGCCGAGTATTAACGTTAATGCAGCGAGAAAAGCGATCCAGAAGCTCGCCTTAAAGCTTGCCAAAATCACCATAAACTCACCTACAAATCCCGAGGTTCCGGGTAACCCCGCATTTGCCATCGCGAAAAACACCATGAATGCAGCAAATACTGGCATGGTGTTGACTACACCGCCGTAGTCTGCGATTTCACGACTGTGCATGCGGTCGTACATGACGCCAACGCAGAGGAACATTGCGCCAGATATAAATCCGTGTGAGATCATCTGCACCATACCGCCTTCAAGTGCCAGAATCGATCCCTGACTGTCACCGTCTCCAGACATGATGCGAAATACGATAAAGAAACCGAGCGTGACAAAGCCCATGTGTGCGATTGACGAATAGGCAATCAGTTTTTTCATATCTCTTTGTACCAGTGCGACAAAGCCGATATACACCACCGCGGTCAGTGACATGGTAATAATCAACCAGTCGAGCTCGGCACTGGCATCGGGTGTGATTGGCAGGCTAAAGCGTAAAAAACCATAACCGCCGATTTTCAACATAATGGCTGCCAGGATCACAGAACCGCCTGTTGGCGCTTCGACGTGTGCGTCCGGTAACCAGGTATGCACAGGCCACATTGGCACCTTGACCGCAAAGGCAACCAGAAAAGCGAGGAATATCAATATCTGTTCGGTCAAAGACAGGGGCAAATTATGGAAGTCCAGGATCGAGAAACTATCGGACTTACTGTACAGGTAAATCAACGCCACCAGCATCAACACCGACCCGATAAATGTATAAAGGAAAAACTTCAGCGTTGCATAGATACGGTTTGCGCCACCCCATATTCCGATTACCAGGAACATTGGAATTAACATGGCTTCGAAAAAAACGTAAAACAATATTGCGTCAAGCGACGAGAAAGTACCGATCATGAAACCTTCCATAATCAGAAAGGCCGCCATATATTGTGACACCCGGTACTGTATGACTTCCCAGGCCGAAATGATGACAACTACGGTGGTGAAAGATGTCAACAAAATCAACGGCATCGAAATCCCGTCGATACCAACAAAATATTCGATATTAAACGCAGGTATCCAGCTATGACGCTCGACAAATTGCATTAAATGACTATCGGTTGTAAATTGCGAGTAAAGCGGCAAAGTGAGCAGAAAGGTTATAATAGAAATCAGCAACGCAATTTTACGTGCGCCACCAGGTTTCTTATCACCGACAAACAATACCAGTATGCCACCGACAATCGGTGTCCAGATTACCAGACTCAATAATGGCCAATCAGCGTACATAGTTTAACTATTACCCTTTATTATTTTGCTAATTTCATTTGAACGCGGGGACTATCCCAACACAACCCAACCCAGCAACAGGATTAGCCCCGATATCATCGCAAACGCGTAATGGTTGAGGTACCCCGTCTGTACATGACGAATAACACCCGAGAACCAGCCCACCAATTTGGCGCTGCCATTGACCACCAGACCATCGATTACCAGGGAATCTCCCAGTCGAAATAACAGGTGACCAATTCCACGGCTTGTGCCAGCAAAAACCTTCTGGTTGAAATGGTCGAAATAGTATTTCTGCTCTAGCAGGTTGTATATAAAGCTGAACTTGTGTCGAAAGGCATCCGCAATCGACGGTTTTTTCATGTAAATATACCAGGCTGAAAATACACCTGCAGCGGCTAAATACAGCGGTGCCCCGGAAAATCCATGCACGACGAAATTTGCTGGGCCATGGAATACCTCCGCCACAGCAGCCATCGCACCGTGTTGTTCCAATATAGCGATCGAATTGTCGAAATAGCCACCAAACAGAACCCCATCTATAGTCAGCCAACCGATAATCGCCGATGGAATCGCCAGTAAAATCAATGGCACGGTTACCACCGATGATGTTTCATGTAGCTGTGATCGAGTGTGTTCGTCGAAACGTTCCTCCCCATGAAAAACCAGGAAGAACAGGCGAAAAGTATAAAAAGCGGTCACAAATACACCGAGCATCACCATTAAGTAGGCGTAACCGGCACCCGGAATATTGGCGTTTTGTGCGGCGAGTATGATCGCATCCTTGGAAAAATAGCCAGAGAACCCGGGGAATCCGATCAGCGACAATGAGCCCACCAGAGACACCCAGTAAGTTCTCGGCATGTATTTTTTCAGACCGCCCATCTTACGAATATCCTGCTCGTGGTGCATCGCGATGATCACCGAACCGGCCGCGAGGAATAACAGTGCCTTGAAAAATGCATGCGTCATTAAGTGGAATATCGCCGCCGAATAAGCCGAAGCACCCAGGGCAACGGTCATGTAACCGAGCTGCGACAGGGTTGAATAGGCAATAATTCGTTTGATGTCATTTTGCACGATACCGATCAGGCCCATGAAAAATGCTGTTGTAGCGCCTATCACAAGTACCACTGACAGGGCAGTTTCGGATAACTCGAACAGCGGTGACATACGTGCCACCATGAAGATACCGGCAGTTACCATCGTCGCCGCGTGGATTAATGCAGATATTGGCGTCGGGCCTTCCATCGAGTCAGGTAGCCATACGTGTAGCGGCACCTGTGCCGATTTACCCATTGCGCCGACAAATAACAAAATACAGGCCAGCGTAATGACACTCCAATCGACACCGGGTATTACCTGTATAGTGGCTGACACCATACTCTCCGAGCGCCCAAATACTTCGTAATAATCTAAAGATCCGGTGTAACCGAGCAACACCGCGATGCCGAGCAAGAAGCCAAAGTCACCCACCCTGTTGACCAGGAAAGCCTTCATATTGGCGAAGATTGCGGATTCGCGGGTATACCAGAAACCAATCAATAGATACGAAACCAGGCCAACCGCTTCCCAACCAAAGAACAGTTGCAGGAAATTATTCGACATAACCAGCATTAGCATGGAAAAAGTAAACAGCGAAATATAACTGAAAAAGCGCTGGTAGCCCGGGTCATCCTGCATATAGCCAACAGTATAAATATGTACCATCAGCGACACGCTAGTGACTACCACCATCATCAGGGCGGTGAGGCTGTCGACCAGAAAACCAACTTCGAAACGAATGCCATCGCTGATCATCCAGGTATAGATGGTCTGGTTGTAAATCTCGGCTCCATCCAGCACCACGTCCTTCAATACGATCAGAGACAGCAGGAATGAGGCCCCTACACCCAGTATCGTCACCCAGTGTGCGCCCACACGTCCTATTTTCTTGCCGAAAAAACCGGCAATAATAGCGCCAGCCAACGACGCCAGCGGAATAGCCAGGTAAATTGATTCCATGCTCATCCCTTTAACTCGCTAATATCGGCGACATTAATTGAACCTTTGTTACGGAATAACACCACCAGTA
Organism: uncultured bacterium; assembly: GCA_965370015.1. Lineage (GTDB taxonomy): Bacteria > Pseudomonadota > Gammaproteobacteria. The sequence goes on from CBDUSZ010000024.1 coordinate 5,168, forward strand.
TTGCCAGCCCTATGGCGGCCTCGGCAGCGGCGACGGTAAGAATAAAGAAAACAAATACCTGCCCCGCGAGATCGTCGAGATAGTGCGAAAATGCGATAAAATTCAGATTCACAGCAAGCAGCATGAGTTCGATCGACATCAACAGGATGATGATGTTCTTACGGTTAATAACAATTCCGGCAATACTGATACTAAACAGTATCGCGGCGAGTATCAGGTAATGACTTAGATGTAAGCTCATGACTCTTCACCGCTAGAGGGCATTTTTACGATACGCAGCCGGTCGGCCTTGGTTACCTTGATCTGGTCCGATGGATTCTGATACTTGGTTTGCGGACGTTTACGCAGGGTGAGGGATATGGCGGCAACGATTGCTACCAGTAAAATCACCGCCGCAATTTCAAAGGCAAATACATAATCGGTATACAGCACTGCGCCGAGCGCTTTGGTATTGCTGAAGGCAGCGTCTTTCGGAACAGGACTGCCCACTGATGCCAGGGAGAATAAATCGTCAGTAACCACCGTCCACATCAGCATCAACATGATCACGGCGACGATAATACCCAGCGGCAAGATACGGCTGAATCCCTCGCGCAATTGTTCAATATTAACATCGAGCATCATTACCACGAACAGGAATAACACCATCACTGCGCCGACATATACCAGTACCAGGCTGATCGCGAGGAATTCGGCTTCCAGAGTTATCCAGATAATCGCAGTTGTGAAAAAAGTCAGCACCAGAAACAACGCTGCATGAATCGGATTTCGCGCCGTTACCACGGCAACTGCAGTAGTGACGGTCATAAATGCAAAAATATAAAAAATAATTGTTTCTGTCATTTCAAATAATTACCGATAAGGTGCGTCAGCGGCACGGTCTGCGGCCACCTGTGCCTCGTAGCGATCACCGATTTCGAGCAGCATTTCCTTGGTCATAATGCCTTCTTCTCGAGTCTCGAAGTGATATTCAAAAATATTGGTTTCGACGATTGAATCGACCGGGCAGGCCTCTTCGCAAAAGCCGCAGTAAATGCATTTGAATAAATCGATATCATAACGCGTGGTTCGGCGTGTACCGTCTGCTCGTTGCTCGGATTCTATGGTAATGGCCAATGCCGGACACACCGCCTCACACAATTTACAGGCGATGCAGCGCTCTTCACCATTGGCGTAGCGACGCAATGCGTGCAAACCTCTAAATCTTGGGCTAATTGGCGTCTTTTCTTCGGGATATTGGATCGTAATTTTCTTACGGAATAAATACCGACCGGTCACATTAAGGCCTTTGAACAACTCCAGAAACAGAAAGCATTTCAGGTAATATTTTATCGCTGCAATCATATTCTTACACCGACCAGGGGCCAATCTTGAAATACACCAGAACGCCCTCTACCGCAATCCACACAATCGTTACCGGGATTAAAACTTTCCAGCCCAGACGCATGATCTGGTCATAACGATAACGTGGAAAAGTTGCACGAAACCAGAGGAACAGAAACATGAAGAAGCCGCTCTTCAGAAATAACCAGCCGATACTGTCGGGCACCAGTTCCGGCACAGGACTCAACCAGCCACCGAAAAACATGATGGATGTGAGCATCGCGATCAAAATCATATTGGCATATTCTGCGAGAAAAAACACCGCAAAGGTCATGCCCGAATATTCGACATGAAAACCGGCAACGATCTCGGATTCACCTTCCGCCACGTCAAACGGAGCGCGATTAGTCTCGGCCACACCCGAGATAAAATACACTGCAAATAATGGTAGCAACGGGATAAATAGCCAGTTCCCGATACCACCATCCTGGCTGGCAACAATCTCGCCCAGATTTAGACTGCCGGCCGCCATCAACACGCCAACCAATGCAAATCCCATTGCGATTTCATAAGCAACTATCTGTGCTGCGGAACGCATTGCACCCAGTAGCGCGTATTTGGAATTAGATGCCCATCCGGCAATGATGACGCCGTATACACCCACCGATGTCATTGCGAGGATGTAAAGCAGCCCGGCATTAATATCGGCAAACACCAGGGTATCGTTAAAAGGAATAACAGCCCAGGCTGCCATAGCCGGTGCAAAAACCAGCACAGGTGCGATATAAAACAGGTATTTATTCGCATTGGTCGGCAGAATAATTTCCTTGAACATCAACTTGAACATATCGGCGAACGGCTGAAACAAGCCTTTCGGGCCAACGCGATTAGGGCCTATGCGAATCTGCATGAAGCCGATAATTTTGCGCTCTGCGAGTGTGTAGTAGGCAACCACAATAAACAGCGGCATCAAGATCACCATAACCTTAAGCAGGGTATAAGCCGTGTATTGCAACGATTCAGGTAAGCTTGACCAGACAGAGGTGAGATATTCGATCACGACACTCGCTCCAATTCAATGACGCCATAGGCGCCTGCCAAATCTTTGACTGCCTCGATACCGGTTGGGATACAGACACATCCCGCCGGGATATCGTCACTGATAACCAACGGCAATATCGCCGTACCCTGCCCCTGTTTTATCTGCACCTGTTCGGCGTCCACAAGCTCTAATTTTTCCGCCTGCGCTCTATTCATTGTGATAGCGCATTGCCGCTGCATCGCTGGTGTGGCTTGTAAGGGTACAGACAGGCGTGTCAAATCGTCACTGGCATAGATTGGTGCAATACCAATTTTCTGGATTGGGCGGGGATTCACCGGCAAACGCGTCTCTGCCGACTGGATACCGCAAAGGTTATTCAAACTGATTTCGCGACATAACTCTTTTACTTCATTTCTGACCGCTATAGAGTCGGGATATTCGAAATCACCGGGCAGCAGAACTTGTCCGAGCGCAGTCAGAATTTTCCACCCCTGCCTGCTTTCGCCCGGGGCATTGATGCAGCCTTTAAAGCTTTGCCACAGCCCTTCTATATTTACAAATGTACCTGAGGTTTCGCCAAATACGGCTAATGGCAGCACTAGATCAGCATGGTCATCAATAAACTCGTTACTGAAACCGCTAATCGCAATGAAGAAATCGTTATTAGCCGCAAGTTGCGACGCTAGCGCACCATGATTGAAATCCAGCGCAGGGTTAATTCCAAAGCTGATTAAAACCCCATGTTTCGAGTCTATTATTTGACGCGTATGCTGCCATGCACCATTCACTGCTACGCCGCCGGGCAACCTATGGGGCAGGGTTCCTGCGAGACAGGCTCCGGCAGTATTCGCCGATGGCGACAGAGTGCCCAGGCTCGAACCGCTGTGAACCGAAATGGCTTCGCATAATTCCTGGATCAGGGACAGATAAGGGCTGGCAAGCGCCTGAATGCCCACTATCACCGCTGATTTTTTGCCATTTCGCAGAGATTTTGCAATTGATTTGTGTCCCTTCTGGAGACTGAAACCATCGACCAGACCGCGTAAATGCGCAGGTAAATCGATATCTGATTTTTCTGACAGCGCCAGAACTACCCCTGCGAGATCGCTGATCAATTGCTCGGCGGAACCGTTTAATTCCTCAAATAATTCGAAGTTATACTGTCCTGCGAGATGGCCAATCGAGGACACGCTGGCGCCATTGTTAATCACCGACTTGCGAATCCGATGCGATAGCATCGGTTGTTCCTGCTGTAGATTACCCGCGACAATTAAGCAGGCGTCAAGTGATTCCACAGATTCAAGTGACATGCCCAGCCACGGCATTACCGCGGATTGATCCTGGGTAGAAAAATCAATCTGACTCAGGCGATGGTCGATATTGCTCGAACCCAGACCACGCAGCAGTTTTTGAGCCAGGTAGTGTTCTTCCAGTGTTGCCTGTGGGCTGATCAGGGCTGCTATCCGGTTCGAATCCTTATTTGCAGTACTAGACAATTTTTCCACTGCAGCATTAATTGCCGTTTCCCAGTCGACGCTCTCTAATTGTCCATTCACCCGCAGCATCGGCGATGTAATACGATTCGAACTTTTTACAGCGGTATAGCTAAATCGATCACGATCCGAGATCCACGATTCATTAATTGACTCGTTTTCGCGAGGTACCACGCGGATGATGTCGCTACCGCGAGTATGCACATAGATATTCGAACCAATGCAGTCGTGTGCCGCAACGCTAGCATGCTGGGTCAGCTCCCACGGGCGGGCGGTATAACGCGAGGGCTTGGAGGTGAGTGCACCGACTGGGCAAATATCGATGACGTTACCCGAAAGTTCGGATGAAATAGACTTTTCGATATAAGTCCCAATTTCAACATTCTCTCCCCGGCCAGTAACACCCAATTCTGGCAAGCCTGCGATTTCATCACCAAAGCGTATACAACGAGTACAGTGAATACAGCGGGTGAAGTCGGTGGCGATTAACGGACCAATATTTTTATCCATCACCACACGCTTTTGCTCGGTATATTGCGAGATTCCGTCACCGAAACCCATCGCCACATCCTGTAGCTCACACTCACCGCCCTGATCGCAGATCGGGCAATCGAGTGGATGATTGATCAAAAGAAATTCCATCGTCGACTTTTGTGCGGCGATTGCCGAAGGCGATCGCGTTTGTACTACCATGCCCTCTGCAACCTGCGTGGCACAGGCGGGCATAGGTTTCGGTGATCGTTCGATTTCAACCAGGCACATACGGCAGTTCGCAGCAATCGACAGTTTCTTGTGATAGCAGAAACGCGGAATCACGATGTTATTTTCATCCGCCACGTCAATCAGCAGTCGCCCAGCCTGGGACTCAATCGTCTGACCGTTGATGGTGAGTGTAATGCTGTCGCTCATTGCTATCTTTACTCTGTGTTACGCTAGGCGGCGTTTTCGACGATTGGGCGTTTGTGCTCAACGTAATATTCGAATTCGTGGCGAAAATGCTTGATAAAACTCCACACCGGCATCGCTGCTGCTTCTCCGAGCGCACAGATGGTACGGCCTTCGATTTTATGCGAAATTTCTTCCAGCCTGGTGATATCTTCGGGCAGCCCCTTACCGTCGATAATTCGATTCAGCATCCGGTATATCCAGCCAGTGCCCTCTCGGCAAGGTGTGCATTGGCCACAGGATTCGGAAAAATAGAATCGCGATATGCGGCGCAGTGCCAATACCATGTCGGTAGTTTCGTCCATCACTATCACTGCACCGGATCCCAGCATCGAGCCCGCCTTTGCTATCGAATCATAATCCATCGTGCATTGCATCATTATATCGCCGGGCAGAACTGGTACTGAAGACCCACCGGGAATCACCGCCTTGAGCTTTCGGCCATCCTTGACTCCACCGGCCATTTCTAATAAATCTTTGAATGGAGTACCCATGTTTATTTCAAAATTACCCGGGCTGTTAATATGCCCAGATACCGAGAATAGTTTTACGCCACCATTATTGGGTATACCCAGATCGGCAAACCATTGCCCGCCATTGCGCATGATCGCCGGTACGGAAGCAAGTGACTCGGTATTATTGATCGTGGTCGGTTTTCCGTACAGACCGAAATTTGCCGGAAACGGTGGTTTGTAACGTGGCTGGCCCTTTTTACCTTCGAGTGATTCGAGTAACGCAGTTTCTTCACCGCAGATGTAGGCACCCGCCCCCAGCGAGCCGTACAGATCGAAATCCACACCACTACCAAGTATATCTTTGCCAACATAACCGGCTTCGTAGGCTTCTTTCAGTGCGGCTTCAAAGCGAATCGAAGGTTCATCCATAAATTCGCCACGCATATAGTTGTAGCCAACGGTGGCGCCGATGGAATAGCCACCGATCACCATGCCTTCGATCAGGGCATGCGGGTTAAAGCGCAGGATATCACGATCCTTACAGGTACCAGGCTCGGACTCGTCCGAATTACACACCAGATATTTCTGCCCCGGCGCACTTCTCGGCATAAAGCTCCATTTCAGGCCAGTAGGAAATCCTGCTCCGCCACGGCCTCGCAATCCCGAGGCTTTAACCTGTTCGATCACACTTTCGGGTGATATTTTCTCATTAAGAATTTTTTTCAGCGCGACATAGCCACCCGACTTCAAATAGCTTTCCATCGTCCAGGGCTGGTCGTATTGCAAGGTTGCAAAACAGACTTCGTTAACCATTATTATTCCAGCCCGTCCAGAATTTCATCGACCTTTTCCGGCGTCAGATTTTCGTAATATTTATGGTTAACCTGCATCATTGGGCCGCAGGCGCAGGCCGCCAGACACTCTTCTTCGCATTTTAGATAAATTCTTCCGTCCGCGGTACTTTCCCCAATCTTGATACCAAGTTTTTTCTCCACATGATCGACAATACTGTCAGAACCCATCAGCATACAACTGATGTTGGTGCAGATCGCGACATTATTACGTGCTACTGGTTTGAGTTCGTACATCGAATAAAAAGAAGCAACCTCGTATACATGAATTGCTGCCAATCCCAGGTATTCAGCAACAGCATCCATCAGATCAGTAGTCAGATAACCCTGATTCTGATGCTGTACCGCACTGAGTGCAGCTAACACTGCTGATCGTTTCTGATCGCCTGGAAACTTGCTTAGAGCATGCTCGATCTCAGCCCGAGTATGCTCTGAGAGTAATTCTATTTTAGATTTCCTCTCGATAGCCATTACCTGTCTACCTCACCGAATACGATGTCCAGCGTGCCAATAATTGTGACCACATCAGCCAGCATATGACCTGCTGTCAACTCATTCATGGTAGACAAATGAGCAAACCCTGAAGTGCGAACCTTCATGCGATAAGGCTTATTACTACCATCAGAAACCAGGTAAACACCAAATTCACCTTTAGGATGTTCGATCGCTGTATATACCTCACCCTCGGGCAAGGTATAACCTTCGGTAAATAATTTAAAATGATGAATCAAAGCTTCCATATCGGCTTTGGCGACTTCACGACGCGGTGCTGCAATCTTATGATTTTCGGTCATCACAATGCCGGGATTTTCACGCAACCAGTCGATACATTGTTTAACGATCCTGTTCGATTGGCGCATTTCCTCCATACGCACCAGGTACCGATCGTAACAATCTCCATTGGTACCTACCGGGATATCAAAATCCATTCGGTCATATACTTCATAGGGTTGTTTTTTGCGCAAATCCCACTCGACACCGGAACCACGCAACATAGCGCCGGTAAAGCCTAATTGATAAGCACGTTCTTCGGACACTACGCCGATACCCACAGTACGTTGTTTCCAGATTCGGTTGTCGGTCAACAGGGTTTCGTATTCGTCAATATAGGTAGGAAACCTGCGCGTAAAGTCTTCTGCGAAATCGAGCAGGCTGCCCTGACGGTTTTCGTTCAGACGCGCCGCTTCCTTCTTACTGCGCCATCGACTTTCCAAATACTGTGGCATGCTATCAGGCAGGTCGCGCGCCACGCCACCCGGGCGATAGTAGGCTGCATGCATACGTGCACCGGAAACCGCTTCGTATAAGTCCAGCAAGTCTTCGCGCTCGCGAAACGCGTAGAGGAACATAGTCATCGCACCGACATCCAGCGCGTGCGTGCCTATCCACATCAAATGGTTGAGAAGACGTGTAATTTCATCAAACATGACGCGAATATATTTAGCACGCTCGGGGATTTCCACACCCAGCAATTTTTCCACCGCCAACACATAGCCATGCTCATTACACATCATCGACATGTAATCGAGTCGGTCCATATAAGGCACAGTTTGATTATAGGGCTTGGTTTCCGCCAGTTTTTCGGTGCCCCGATGCAACAGGCCAATGTGCGGATCTGCGCGTACGACTACTTCACCATCCATCTCCAGCACCAGGCGCAATACGCCGTGGGCAGCAGGATGTTGCGGGCCAAAATTAAGCGTATAATTTTTGATTTCAGGCATCGTCGCTGCCCTCTTCCTGCTGGTCTGCTATATAGCGATGATCCTGCCTGATTACCTTGGGTACCAGGACTCTCGGTTCAATCGACACCGGTTCGTAAACGACGCGCTCTTTCACCGGGTCGTAACGCATTTCAACGTGGCCAATGAGCGGGAAATCCTTACGAAACGGATGCCCGACAAAACCATAATCAGTCAAAATTCGGCGCAAATCAGGATGTCCTGAAAACAGGATACCGAACAGATCAAACGCCTCCCGTTCGTACCAGTTTGCGCTGTTCCATACTTCTGTAATCGTGGGTACCACGGGAAAATCATCATCAGACGCATAAACTTTCAAGCGCAAACGCCTGTTTTTACTGTATGACAATAAATGGTAAGCAACCGCGAATCGGCTACCCCGCTCAACGCTAGACTCCAGCTCGTCGCCAAACTGCATTCTACCCATTGAAGCAGCCGCATCGACACCACGGCTGAATCCAGCCTGGCTAGCACCGTCGGTTTGCCATTCTGCCTCGCCGTATTGCGAGTAATCTACTCCAGACAAATCGACCAGTTGCTCGAAACGAAAATTGTCGTTGTCGCGCAATTCCGTTGCAACCCCAATTAAGTTTTCGCCGCTGAGGACGACTGTCAATTCTTTGAAATCAACATTGACCGAGATCAGCCGGTCACCGAAATAATCGCGCAGGGAATCAGCAAATTGCTGTTTAGAGTTCGACATATTAGCGGGCTATGGTGCTGGTACGTTTTATTTTATTTTGTAGCTGTATAATGCCGTAGAGCAATGCTTCTGCAGTAGGCGGGCAGCCGGGCACGTAGATATCCACCGGCACGACACGATCACAACCTCGTACAACCGAGTATGAATAATGATAATAACCGCCACCATTCGCGCAGGATCCCATCGATATAACCCAGCGAGGTTCAGCCATCTGGTCGTAAACTTTTCGGAAAGCGGGAGCCATCTTATTGACGAGCGTACCGGCGACAATCATCACGTCCGACTGCCTGGGACTAGGGCGGAAAATAATACCGAATCGGTCAAGATCGTATCGAGAAGCGCCAGTCTGCATCATTTCGATCGCACAACAAGCGAGACCAAAGGTCACCGGCCACATTGAGCCGGTACGCGCCCAATTAATTAACTTATCGGCAGAGGTGGTCATAAAACCCTGCTCGAATACACCTTCTATTCCCACTCGAGCGCCCCTTTTTTCCATTCATAAATAAAGCCGATGACCAATACGCTGAGAAAGATTGCCATCGCTATCAGCCCAAAAGTACCGATCTGATCGAGCACGATTGCCCAGGGAAACAGGAAGGCAATTTCCAGATCAAAAATAATAAATAAAATGGCTACCAGGTAATAACGTACGTCGAATTTCATGCGGCCATCTTCGAAGGCTTCGAAGCCGCATTCGTAAGGGGAGTTTTTTTCCGCATCGGGCCGCGATGGCCCTAAAATCTTTCCCAGCATGATAAACATGGAGCCCATCGCCAGCGTCACGAACATAAAAATCAAAATTGGTAGATAATTACCTAACATGGATATGAATTGCGCCTTTAAGCATGGGTCAAGATCAAATTTGCGCGTAGTCTATTGCGGTGCGAATATAGTGTCAAGGAAACTCAATTCACTAACTTGATCAGGGTCAATAAAGAGTCTAAAAAAAACTTTGTTACCTGCAACAAAACTATACTTTTATCACTCCGGGGTCAACGAGCTTTGTTCAAAAAATGGTGCCGATGGCCGGAGTCGAACCGGCACAGCTTTCGCCACTACCCCCTCAAGATAGCGTGTCTACCAATTTCACCACATCGGCAATATTTTTTGGGGCAATTATTAACAACATCCCCAGATGTTTAAACCAGGTGCTATTCGGCAGGTGGCAAGTCCGAGCCGGTATTAACTTCGGTCGATCCGTTGGCCGGAGGCAAATCTGAGATTCCGTCTGTGGTTACTTGCTGCGACTCGCTTTCGATGTTAATCACTGACTGGGTAACACTGCTGGGTGCCTCACGATTACTGCTGACATAGGCGAGGGACATACAAACAACAAAAAACAATGTCGCGATTACACCCGTTGTCTTGCTGAGGAAGTTACCTGAGCCTCGAGCTCCGAATACCGAGGCTGAAGCACCACTACCAAAAGCTGCGCCTGCATCGGCGCCCTTTCCGTGTTGCATTAAAACCAGCGCGATAAGAGAGATCGACAGGAGAACCTGGGCTATCGATAATAAACTGTTTATATTTTCCATCTAAATTCCTAAGCGGATTGAGCAATAGCGAGAAAATCGGCCGCCTTCAACGAGGCGCCTCCGATTAAACCACCGTCTATGTCGGGCTGCGATAATAATTCACCAGCGTTAGCCGGGTTCATGCTCCCACCATATAATATTTGTACCTTTTCTGCGACATTCGAATCCAGTTTCGCAAGCTTTTCACGGATGAAGCGATGAACTGCCTGCGCCTGTTCTGGCGTAGCAACCTTGCCGGTACCTATCGCCCAAACCGGCTCATAGGCTATCACAGCCCGTCCAATTACCGCTACACCCTGTCGCTCTATGACCGCGTCAAGTTGTCTCGCAACAACCTTCTCGGTTATTTTTTTCTCACGCTCCTGCAGAGTTTCACCCACACAAAGAATTGGTATAAGTCCTGAACCTATAGCCATTGAAAATCGACTGGCTATTAACTCGTCACTCTCCAGATACAAAGCCCGTCTTTCCGAGTGCCCTACTAGCGCATATTGAACACCACACTCCTTTAGCATGGAAACCGATATTTCTCCGGTAAAAGCACCCGCTTGCTGGTCGCCCACGTTTTGCGCGCCGAGCGCAATATGGCTTCCATCGAGCATGCCACCGACTTTCATCAGGTAAGTGGCTGGCGGACAAACCACAAGTTTTGCGTTTCCCGATTTGCCTGCCTTAATACTCTCAACCAACTCAATCACCGTTTCCATTGAGCCGTTCATTTTCCAGTTTCCAGCTATCAGCGTAGAACGCATCTCAGTACTCTGCACAGGGTAATAAAGCGGTGGCGAAGGTTACTCACCTACGTCCAATAAATCAATCAGGAAATAAACAAATTCGATAATTTTTTTAATCAGACTTAACCTGGCACCGTCTCGGAGACGCAAGCCGCCAATTCATTCACCAGCTTCTCGACCTGATTGCTGTCCTCACCTTCAACCATTACTCTAATTAGAGGTTCGGTGCCGGATGCCCGAAGCAGCACTCTGCCGCTACCCGCTAACTCTGATTCTGCTGCCCGCACCGCTGCCTGAATAGCAGGCATAGATTGAAAATTAAATTTCTTCGCGACTGGAACATTTATCATGGTTTGCGGATATAAACTCATATCACTACAGGCGTCGTCCAGGCTAGTACCACTGGTTACCAACCAGTCTAGTACCTGTAACGCTGCAATAATACCATCTCCGGTTGTGGTTTTATCAAGGCATATGATATGTCCTGAAGACTCACCACCCAGGTACCAGCCGTTTTCCACCAGCTTTTGCATGACATGGCGATCACCGACCTGGGCGCGTTCGAACAAGATACCTTCTCTTTCCAGCGCATGCTCTAAACCAAGATTGGTCATTAGGGTTCCGACCACTCCGCCGGACATCCTGCGCTCCTTGAGTTTACTCTTAGCCAGTATAAAGAGGAGTTGATCGCCATTTTTCAATTCACCTTTCGAGTCCATCATAATCATGCGATCACCATCACCATCGAAAGAAATACCAATATCCGCCCCATGTTCGAGTATCACCGAACGCATATTTTGCGGATGCATGGCACCCACATCTTTATTGATATTTAATCCGTCCGGACTCGTGCCAATTTCTATGACCTCTGCGCCCAGCTCCCGAAACACGGCTGGGGCGATGTGATAAGTAGCGCCGTGCGCGCAATCCACCACTAATTTTATACCGCGTAATGTAGTATTAAACGGGATCGAACTCTTGCAAAACTCGATATATCGCCCTTTCGCATCGTCCATACGACTTGCTTTTCCCAGTCGCGCCGACTCGACCATCTGCAGCGGTTGATCGATTAATTCCTCGATGGCCAACTCTGTTTCGTCTGGTAACTTGAAGCCATCACCGTTAAAAAACTTTACCCCATCATCATAGTAAGGATTATGCGAAGCACTGATTACAATCCCTGCGGTGGCGCGACGCGCCCGGGTTAAATGGGCGATTGCAGGAGTTGGCATCGGTCCTAGTAACAATACATCGAGACCGGCTGCAGCAAGTCCTGCTTCGAGCGCCGACTCAAACATATATCCTGATATACGCGTATCTTTGCCAATGACTACGGTACCCCGGTTTTTGCTGGAAAATACCTTGCCCGCGGCCCAACCGATTTTCATCACGAACTCGACCGTCATCGGTGGCACACCCACCTTGCCCCTTATACCGTCAGTTCCAAAGTATCGGCGACTCATATTACTCATCTTCTCTTAGATTAAGTTTACCGGGATTCGATTTCATTAAGCGCATTGACCATTGCTATTGCGTCGAGAGTTTGCGGCACGTCGTGGGCACGAATAATATCTGCTCCCAGCATCGCGGCAATCACGGCACCTGAAATACTGCCATACAAACGCTGATCAACCGGCTTGTCAAGTATTGTGCCAATCATGCTTTTTCTCGATAAACCAACCAACAGCGGCACGCCCAACGATTTAAATTTGGTTAATGACTTTAATATTAGCAGATTGTGTTGCAGGGTTTTACCAAACCCGAATCCAGGGTCAACGATAATATTACTTTGTTTGATGCCTGCCTTTATTGCTGCATCGATACGCTGCCGCAGAAACCCCATCACCTCTGCTACCACATCGGTATAACTGGGATTATTCTGCATTGTTTCCGGCGTCCCCTGCATATGCATCAAACACACCGGTACTCCGAGTTCGGCTACTACCTCGAGAGAGTTTTCCAGTTGCAAGGCCCAGATGCTATTGATCAGGGTTGCGCCGGCCTCGACTGCGCGCTGCATTACTCCGGTCTTATTGGTATCGATGGATATCGGGATATCCGATACTTCGCGGACGGCCTTAATCAGTGGAATTGTGCGTTCGAGCTCTTCGCCGAGGTTGACGTTTCCAGATCCGGGCCGAGTAGACTCCCCCCCCACATCAAGAATATCGACCCCATCCTCTATAAGCTGTTGAGCATGCCGGAAAGCATCCTCTATGGTGTCGTATTGACCACCATCTGAAAAGGAATCAGGGGTCGTGTTAATTACGCCCATTACCCTGATCCGGCTTGACTGATTGTGGTAGGCCATAAAAAAGCAAAGACTGGTTACCCAATCTTTGCCGCTGTTAAATGCTAGTGGAGTTTCGCCGGGTCCGGTAGATCCGGATCATCGTTGGGCGAAGTTTTACTCGAAGTATCACCGCTTTTGCTAGATGGTTTGGATTCATCATCGCCCCAGTCCTTGGGAGGACCTGGTTCCTTGCCTGCCATAATTTGATCAATTTGGGCGGCATCGATGGTTTCGTATTTCATCAAGGCATCAGCCATCAGGTGCAATAATTTTTCATTATCTTTTAAAATCCCCTCAGAACGCTGATAATTTCTATCGATAATGGTGCGAATTTCAGAATCTATCGCATGTGCGGTTTCATCCGACACAGATTTCTGCCGACCCACCGATTTGCCGAGAAAAATCTCAGCCTCTTCTTCGTTATAAGTCAACGGACCCATACGATCAGACAAACCCCACTCGGTTACCATTTTGCGTGCAATACTGGTAGCACGTTCAATATCGTTCGAGGCTCCGGTAGTGACCGCGTCTTCACCAAATATCAGTTGCTCGGCAATACGTCCACCGAACAGGCTGGAGAGCTGACTTTCCAGGTGTTTTTTACTGTAACTGTAGCGGTCATCTTCCGGCAGGAACATGGTCACGCCGAGTGCGCGACCGCGTGGAATAATACTGACCTTGTAAACCGGATCGTGTTCCGGCACCAGACGCCCAACGATGGCGTGACCAGATTCATGATATGCGGTCAGTTTTTTCTCTGACTCCTTCATGATCATTGATTTGCGTTCCGCTCCCATCATGATCTTGTCTTTAGCCCGTTCAAACTCGCTCATGGAAACCGTTTTTTTATTTGCCCTGGCAGCAAATAAGGCGGATTCATTCACCAGATTGGCGAGATCTGCACCGGAAAATCCGGGTGTGCCACGTGCGATTATCATCGCATCAACATTTTCTGCGGTCGGCACTTTACGCATATGAACCTTTAAAATCTGCGATCGACCGCGCACATCGGGCAATGGCACAACTACCTGCCGGTCAAATCGGCCGGGGCGGAGCAACGCTGGGTCGAGTACATCGGGGCGGTTAGTCGCCGCGATGACGATCACGCCCTCATTGCCCTCGAATCCATCCATTTCAACCAGCAACTGGTTCAGTGTCTGTTCGCGTTCGTCATGCCCGCCACCGAGACCAGCGCCACGATGACGACCTACCGCATCGATCTCGTCGATAAAAATAATGCAGGGCGCATTTTTCTTCGCCTGTTCGAACATATCACGAACCCGTGAGGCACCGACACCGACAAACATTTCAACAAAATCTGATCCCGATATGGTGTAAAATGGAACCTTGGCCTCACCCGAAATAGCTTTTGCTAGCAATGTCTTACCCGTTCCGGGAGAGCCTACCATCAATATGCCGGTCGGAATTTTGCCGCCGAGCTTTTGAAATTTGGATGGGTCGCGTAAAAATTCAACCAATTCGGCCACTTCTTCTTTGGCTTCGTCAACACCGGCAACGTCGTTGAAGGTAATATTAATTTGATCTTCGCCCAGCAACCGCGCCTTACTCTTACCGAATGACATCGCACCGCGACCACCGCCACCACCTTGCATCTGGCGCATGAAGAATACCCACAAACCGATTAATACGATAAATGGGAACCAGCTGACAAAAATATGGGTGAGCAAGGATGGCTGCTCGGGGGGTTTGCCGATAATAGCAACATTAGCGCGCTCCAGATCGCCAATTAAAGCAGAGTTATCGGTCTCTGGGCTATAGGTGGTAAACAGGGTTCCGGAGCTCATCTTACCAGTGATATTCTGGCCTTCGATGACAACCTCGCTTACCTGTCCCTGTTTTACCTGAGTCAGGAAATCCGAATAGATAAGCGCCTGGCCTGGATTCGAGCGATCACCAAAATTTTGGAATACTGACAACAGTACGACAGCAATTACTACCCATAAAATCAAATTCTTTGCTACATCATTCACTTAATATGACCTTTATTGTTGGCTCATTACCGAGTTGTAATCATTTTACCGCTATTCATCGTAGATACTAGCCCAAATTGGGCAAAACATTATCCTTTAAGACCACGACAAACCGCATAAATTTCACGTGATCGCGGTCGCGAGGCTTTAGGTTTACGAAACTTGACACTTTTAAACGTTGATCGAAAAACTGAGGTTAGCATCTCAAACCCCTCGCCCTGAAACAACTTGACCACAAAAACTCCGTTCTGTTTCAAACAATCCCGTGCCAATTCAAATGCTATCTCTGCCAGGTAGGTTGACTTTGGTTGATCAACCGTCTCGATCCCACTTATATTGGGGGCCATATCAGATAAAACAAGATCAAGTGGTTGATTATCGACAAGATGGAGGATTTTTTCGAGAGTTTCTGTTTCGGTGAAATCACCCTGGACAATCTCAACACCAGCAATCGGTTCGATGGGCAATAAATCGACAGCGATAATTCGTCCTTTATTACCCGCCAATCGAGCGATGTATTCACTCCACCCACCTGGGGCCGCGCCCAGTTCCAGCACAAATTGCCCGTGCTGCAAAATTTGATCCTTTTGTTGAATTTCGATCAACTTGTATACCGCCCGTGATCGGTACCCATCCTTGCGCGCCTGCAACACGTATGTGTCGTCGTGATGTTGCTGGAGCCAATTTTGACTACTCTTGGAGCGTGACATGCCTAACTTTCCCTAAACGATCCACGACGGGATATCTCAAAAAAACTCTAAAAGTTGTGATAGTATGCGCCGCTTCTCGACCAATACCAGAATTTCTGGCGATAACTTAAATGAGTCTAAGCAAACTACAAATCAAACACCTAAAGGCTGAATCACACCGACTAAAACTCAAGCCTGTGGTGATGATCGGACAAAATGGGCTGAGTGAGAATGTACAAAACGAAATTGCTGTTGCTATTGATCACCATGAACTGATCAAGATTCGTATTCCCGCCCTGGATAAAGACGCGAAATCACAATTGACCAAAACCATCTGTGGCAAAAACAAGTCCACCTTGATAACGGCGATTGGCAACGTTATCGTCATCTATAAATGCAACGAAAAAACCCATCGCTTCGCGACACTGCTATCCGATTAATGAAAGGGGCTTGCCTGTTCAAGGCTTTCTATTAGCGGTAATGTACTGCAATAATTTCGTATTCTCGCACGCCAGCAGGCGCCTGTACGCTTACATCTTCACCTTCTTCTTTGCCAATTAACGCCCGCGCGATCGGCGAACTGATGGCGACCCGGTTCTGGCTAATATCGGCTTCAATATCTCCCACTATCTGATAGCTTACCTGTTCTTCGCTTTCAACATTGATCAATTCCACCGTGCAACCAAAAACGACTCGACCACTTACATTTAATTTGGTGACGTCAATAATCCGAGCGTTGCCCAGAGCTGCCTCTAACTCGCCGATACGTCCTTCCATGAATCCCTGTTCCTCACGCGCAGCATGGTATTCAGCATTTTCCTTCAAGTCGCCATGATCTCTGGCTAC
>CBDUSZ010000025.1:0-21637 GCA_965370015.1 uncultured bacterium
TCATGGCCAAACAATATCTCAATCAGTTGTCGGTTTTCATCGAACAGGCCCTGGTTGAATGTCATGCGGATACGATGCGTGAATGCAGACATTTTTTCAGCGCTGCCGCACTATATCGGATCGACATATTTGTATTACGTTTACGCCAGTGGGTCTGGCAATTAAACTCGCGGAAAAAATAAGGCAACAATTATTCCACAATAAAACAGTAGTACCACTCAGGTATTTTCCCGCAGGACCAATTAAAAAAGAGTATGTGCTTTTTACGCATGGCATTGTGGATGCTGACGAGGCGCTATTTTACTATGTAAGGAAGGGTATAGAATATGTCCTTGAACTGTCAAAATCATAAGATAAACGGTATTAAATCTATTTTGGATCAAGTGAAATGCATTCCGCTAAAAAATTAGTTAATAGCAGTAATTTGATGATCGTCCCTCAAGGTGAATTTAGGCTTGAGTGTAATCCGAAAGCTAAATTCCGGCGTGCCTGGGACGCGGCGGATGAATATCTGTTACAGCAGGTTGATGAGCTGGGGGAATTGTCGAGGCGATCATCGATATTGATTGTGAACGACTCTTTTGGCGCCCTGAGTGTTGCACTTGCGGGGCATCAACCGTTGATGATGAGTGACTCTTTTTTGGCCCGCCAGGGTATGGTCGAAAATCTACGCATCAATCGCATTAAAGAAGGGCAGGTAACCTTCGACAACGGTTTGCAGGAGAAAACCCAGGTGTTTGATTTGGTACTTATGAAGATACCAAAATCTCTTGCGATGCTCGAACATCAGCTCTATAACATAAGGCAGTCGCTGCGCACAGGCACTCGAATTATTGCCGCGGGGATGTCGCGTTCAATTCACAAATCCACCCTGCAATTATTTGAAAAAATTCTCGGTCCTACCACGACTTCATTGGCGAAGAAGAAATCCCGCCTGATATTTGTTACCCGCGATGAATCGATTAAAGAGGGGCAGAGTCCATACCCGGATAAATACATTGTCGAGGCGGATCGCGAATATACGGTTAGCAGTCACGCGAACGTATTCAGCCGCGATAGGTTAGATAATGGTAGTCGCCTGTTGATCGAAAATATTCCGCTATCCGTCAATTATCGACAAATTGTCGATATCGGCTGTGGCAGTGGATTACTGGGTTTGATTGCCGCATCACTTAATCCACAAGCTACGGTGTTATTTACCGATGAATCCTATATGGCGGTTGCGTCAGCCGAGGAAAACTTTGTAGCGGCGTTTGGTGACAACCGCAAAGCAAACTTCGAGGTTACTCACTGCCTGCAAGGTGTTGCCGATGAAAGCAAGGACCTGGTGTTAAATAATCCACCGTTTCATCAACAAAATGCCACAGGTGATGCTATCGCCTGGCAAATGTTTATTGATGCACGACGAGTATTAAAATCGAAGGGTGAATTGCGGGTGGTGGGGAATCGACATTTAGGCTACCACGCGAAACTGAAGAATCTGTTTGGTAACTGTGAACTGATCGCAAGTAACCGGAAGTTTGTGGTACTGAAAGCAATCAAAAGCGCTAACGCTCCTCCTGTTCGATGATCATCGGCTCTGCGCTACCCGCCGCGATCCACTCGACCATGGCCGGGTGTTGTAACAACTGTTTAACGTAGCTTGCAGCTGAATCCTGGAGTGGCACACAATAGCGGTGAAATCGAATCACTACCGGGGCAAACATTGCATCGACTATACTAAAACTGCCAAATAACCATTCTCCACTGCCATCAGAAAAGTCACTAGCGTGTTGCCATAACGCCTGAATGCGGTCGATATCGGCTGTGCAGGCATCAGACAGGAGTAAGGGGGATGGCAGGCGCCGACAGTTCATCGGCAGTTCGTTACGTAATGCAGGAAAACTCGAGTGCATCTCGGCACACAGGGCGCGCGCGACCGCACGCGCCCTGGTGTCATCGGGTAGGCCAGACGCGGGTGACAGGCTGACCAGGTATTCGAGGATTGCGAGCGAATCCCAGATCTCTAACCCATTGTGCAACAATACAGGCACCCTGGTATTGGAAAAATAGGGTTTAAGTTGATCGCGCAAGGATTCGCTGTACAACGAAACAGGCTCTTCATCGAATTCGAGCCCCGTATGTTTCATCCACAACCAGGCGCGCAATGACCAGGAAGAATAATTCTTATTGCCAATGACCAGGGTAAATTCCGACACGAGCTCGACCGGTTAAATAATGGTGATAAATATTACTATGAAAAGTTGCTGCGGCAAATACCAACCGGCTTATGCCTCATAAACGAATAGAAATATTTTAATGGCCTGTTATCGAATGCCGTTTTGTTGTTGTAACCATCGAATGTAGGGAATTATTTTGCTCATATTTTTCCTGTTAACCCCTGGCACCGCGGGCATGTCGCCGAACTTCCAGTGGTGCGCCCTGGTACCCGTCAGTGCAGCCCGATAAAAGGCGCTATCATCGTGATGCGATGGTTTATAGAATCGGTGCATCAAGGGAGGCCCAATTTCAGTGCCTTTACCCCAGGTTCCATGACAGGCACTACAGTTTGTTTCAAACAGGTTTTTCCCCAGGCCGTACTGGAACGGCACCTTGAACCCCGTTGCGTTGGATGCCGCATGAAGCGAGGGTGATAATAGAAATAGGCTCAAGCAAATTACATATCTGGTAAACATATTGGCTCGCATTATCAGTCATAAATTAACTGGTTATTTAAATACCGCGCGTTTCTGCACAGATTTGTCGTGCATCGAATCGATGCTTGTTGGCGCTGGCTGACGCTTTGTGCTGGTGCAGGGATTTAATGATGTATCCTAACTAAAAGTGGTTTCCACCACGACTGAAACCCGCTTCAATCGTTCACGCACTTCTTTTGCCAGTTCGGCCACACCTTCTTTATCGACCAACGTTAATACCGCTTCGGGATCCATGAACGTGACTATATTTTGCCCGTTTTCGTCTTGCCGCAATATGACATTGCAGGGTAGTAATACGCCAATCTCAGGCTCAGCTTCAATAGCCTGGTTTGCAAGCTGAGGGTTGCAGGCGCCGAGTATCTTGTAAGGCCGTTTTTGCAGTCCGAGCTTTTTCTTTAAGGTCGCCTGTACGTCGATTTCAGTGAGCACACCAAAACCTTCATCGGCGAGGGCTGCAATAACTTTTTCCTCGACTAGCGACAAGTCGGCGTTTACCATTATCGAAAAACTATACATGTTTACTCTCCATAATTTAATTCATCCGCTATCGACGCCTGATGATAATGATCGAGTACTGAATATATACCCTTAAGGTAATTTCCATATTTGATTAACAAACACCGAATTGGATTTGGTGGTTTTTTTGCACTCGAATCTGATGTCAATGGCCTTTAATTTTAGGCGCTAATTTTAGACAGGCTAATTCGCTATCGGTTGCCTGTTTTTTAGACTCTTTTTGCTTGCAGCGCGCAGACTAGCATCATAGGCCAGGGTTGCCCAGTGCAGGCATTCAGCGCAGTCTTCAAAGAATATTTCCGGCGCCTGGTAGTAGGTTAAAAAGCATTCCTTTTGCTTTTTAAAATAACTGAATCTTGCCAGTCCCTCGCTCTCATAGAGGGATTTGCTCTGCATATCTGCCTTTAAATAGAGATTGCCATCTGAGATAAGAGCGATCATCAGCCCTTGATGAAACAGGCCGAACCCACCAAACATGCGCTTCGCTTCGACCGCACCGAAAGGTTCCAGTAAGTCTACCACGTGATTAGCGAATTCTCGCTGATCTGCCATCAGCGGTTCAATTTGAGACCATCTCGGTGCCTACTTTGGGAAAACTGCGGTTACCTTCGTAGACGATTTGCCAACGGCTTTGGTTTCTATGCCAGTACAACTCTTTGGAGGATTCCAAATCGAGATCATCATCCTGGTAGTCCTGCCTGAATTGCATCAAAACCAGATTATCTTCTCCGGGATAATTGAAAATATTTAACTCGCTGTATTCGATCTCAATTCGTGTTTTGTTGCGATTGCGCCAGCGCTTGTTGCCATCCCAGTTTTTAAAATCACGGTTACGCGCATAATAATCAGTCTGTGAATAATTTTGGCGATAACGCTCATGATTTAGACTTTCCCAGTCGCTTATCCAGCTATTCAGTACCGCTAGCATTTCCTTACGCTGTTGCTGCCATTGTTTTTTCGTCAACCAGTTCACTTGCTGCGCGACGATAACCGGGGTATTGATATCCGCATTGATGTATTGATCGATGCTGGAAAAATCCGGGTTACTAACAACGATGCAGCCATTGCTGGCCAATGGCGAGCGGTTATAGGTATAGGAGGGCGTGCCATGTATCCAGATACCACTGCCGGTACGTTGCTGGCGAATATCCCAGACATTCGGATAACTAATCGGAAATGCCCCCCTGCCATAGAGATCGGGTAATTGCTGATCATCGATATAACGGGTGACGTGGTAAATGCCGACCGGAGTTTTCTGATCGCCGCGTATTTGTTTGCCCGAGCCCTTCAATCCGATAGTAATAAAATAGTCGGTTTCGAGTACCGGCATACCTTGATCGTTGCGATAAACATAAATTCGCGAATTCTGCTGGTCTACCAGAATCACATAGGGCTGGTTGCTGGCGATGAAGAGTATATTTTCCGGTAACAGATCATTATGAGTCCTGTTGGTATCGTGCTGCCAACGAAGCCGTATTTCCTGGGTAAAGTCCCGCAATGCCTGATCTGTAGAAATACCAGAACCAATTTGAGTGAGTGGTTCGGCTTTCGCGAGTAACAGGTCCGCGTATAACATTTGTCCCAGTCGACTATTGGGGTACTGCTTGATCAGCCGGCGAGTGCTATCGAGCGCCTGTGCGTGATTCAGGTTTTGAATATTCTTGATGGTATTGAGGATGCGTTGCTCATAATTTTCGTCCGGTACCGCGGCGGCCAGGACAATTGACTGGAAGCACAGGCACAACAGGGTAACGACAAAGGCCTTCATAGCACCGATAATACTCGCTCGTCGGTAATTTTCCATTGTGAATTGATGCGACTCAAGCCGAGGCGCTTGATTACCCTGTCGCTATAGTCAATTGAGTCAAAGGATTGCTCAAAATCGATAATGGCAAGATTTTTGGTTTGCGCGCGAATCTGGAAATTGCTGACGCCGATTTTGATAAATCCCGGGCGTAGGATGTGTTGCTTACGGTTTTCGGCCCAGTCTTCATGTGTCGGAAAATTAAGTTTGTGCGCGGTAGAATAATAACTGATGTAGGTGTCGAGATTCTTTTCACTCCATGCCTGCGCCCAGCCCATCACGCGATCAACCAGTATCGACCCTATAGCTGAATTTTCCATCAGACCCGGTTGTGAAATATTGCCGGTAATTTTGCCCTGATGCAGAGATGTCAGTTGGGTCAAGGCTGTCAATTCTATCTTACTGGCATAATTAACCGCTTCGTTGGATTCGCTCACCGCGCGGCGATAAGCTTCGCTGGCGAGGCCGGTATAAATGCTGCTCAGGTTCGCATACGCCGTTGCGTAACTGCGGTGGGTGTTAATAGCGTTAACCAGCAGATTACTGGCCTTGTCATAATCACCCTCAGACAGGTAAATTATCGCCAGATTATTCCTTGGCTCGGGCAGTTGGGGATGCTGACGGATGAGATTTCTATAATGCTTCGCCGCCTTGCGATTTTGCTGGGTCATCTGGTAGGCGTAGGCGGTGAGGAACTCAATGTCTGGATGGCCAGAGTGTTTTACAAGCAATTGTTCGCCATCGCGCGCAGCCTGGGCGTACATTTTTTGATCGATGAGTAACTGCAGGTTCTGAATAATACCGGCCGCAAAGACCGGGCTGGTAAATAAACTGAAAATAATTAAAAAAATTAAGTGAGGCATATCTGCTGCGACAAATTAAGCACGATGAAGTATATCAAATAAATGTTGTCGCCTTAGGTTCAATTTGATTGATGTGTAATTAAACTGAATAAATTTGGCCGACGAGTCCAGGACAAATCACCGAGCATTTTTGCCGCGTACTGTCCAATGTTGGTGTCGGCCCCAACTCTATCGCAGTTGTAAGCGCTGTGCGGGCCTGCTCGGTGTTGCCGAGCTGGCTACTCACGAATCCCAGCGTTAGCCAGATTCTCTGATGCGTCGGATCTACCGCCAGCCCGAAGACGACTTGAAACAGCGTCATCGAAAGCCAGAATTTGGGACTGTTAATCATAAGTATTGCCTGCATTTACTACTTTGGGTCGAGAAAGTGTACCGGCGGCGAGTCTAAAGTTGCGAATAAATTCGTGGGTCGAGCGTAACAAGTATAAACACTTTATGACTTGCAGACTCACTCAAGCCAATTGATTATGTTTAGGCGTATCCCGTTGACAGGATACGAAAACCGATCAAATATTTCGTTCGCCAGGCAGTGCTGATAGAGTGAGTCTCGATTGAATGCGGTGTAACATCAGTTGTTGAATAAACAATCCATGGATTGTTTCCGCCTGGATCTTATGCAGGCGTTCGTCCCTGACTGTCTTTCAATTATCGGAATGGCTGCCGGACTTCAGGCCAAACCACAGGGCTATTAACCGTTTGTCATTATTATGCGTTTGTATCTGGTCGATTCGAGTATCTTTATTTTCAAAGCCTGGTTTGCCCCGGTGCCGGCACAGGTGAATGCCATCCAGCAACCTAACCAGGCGTTTGTTGGCTTTAGCGATTTTGTGTTTCGACTATTAACCGAGCAAGCGCCGAGTAAACTGGTATTTGCTTTCGACCAAAGTCTCAAACAATCGCAACGTAAATCGGTATACCCACAATATAAAGCTAACCGCAGTCCAGCGCCGATTGAACTCAAACGGCAGTTTGGCTGGTGCCAGCAATGGATCGAATTGCTCGGCATCGCTAAGGTAAGCAGCGATAGCTGGGAGGCAGATGACCTGATTGGTACGCTGGCGACAATGCACCGATCAGCTGAATTGTCGATCGTCATCCTCACCGCGGACAAGGACCTCACACAGTTAATTCACCCGGGTGATTTATGGTGGACTTTTTTCAGTGATAAAAAGCTGGACTACCGTGGCATCGCCAAAAAGTTTGGCGTCAAGCCCGGGCAAATCGCAGACCAACTCGCATTGACCGGTGATAAGGTCGATAATATTCCGGGTATTCCGCATATCGGCGTCAAAACTGCGGCTAATTTATTAGCTAAGTTTGGTTCACTCGAAAATCTACGCGAAAACCTGACCGAGGTTGGGCGGATGAAGTTTCGTTATGCCGCGCGAGTGCAGCAATCGCTGATCGAACATGAGTCTATTCTCGATATTTCGAGTCGCTTGACGCGAATCAATTGCGCGGTGGAGTCTGTGCGCGGCGTCGATATCGAGCGCAGCAGTCCAGATAAAAAACGCCTGACTGAAATGATGCATGAGCAGGCAATGGATGCGGTGCGAATACAAAAATGGAAAACTTATCTAGATGCCCAATGACTAGCATTATTCTGTTCAATAAACCTTTCCAGGTCCTGTGTCAGTTTAGCCCGGTCGAGGGTAAAAAAACCCTCGCCGACTATATCGATATCCCTGGGGTCTATGCGGCCGGGCGTCTCGATTATGACAGCGAGGGATTGCTGCTATTGACCGATGATGGCATATTGCAAGCGCATATCGCCGAACCGCGTAATAAACAGACCAAATGCTATCTGGCCCAGGTGGAAAATATCCCGCAAAGAAAATCATTAGTCGCACTCAGTCGAGGTGTGCCGCTTAAGGACGGCCTTACTCGTCCCGCTCAGGCACGATTGATTGAGGAGCCTGACTGGTTATGGCCGCGTGAACCGCCGATCAGGCAGCGCCGGGAGATACCGACGCAATGGCTCGAACTTGAAATCAGTGAAGGTAAAAATCGCCAGGTGCGACGCATGACTGCCGCGGTGGGCCACCCGACGCTGCGATTAATCCGTACCCGGGTTGCTAGCTGGTCGTTAGACGACCTGGCGCCTGGGGACTATCGAGAAGTTTCCGCGTGAAAGTGGCCCTGTTACAGCTAGTGCAGCAACTACTGACAGATAAAACCGGGGAAAACATCGACCGGCTTGAAGCGCAACCGGTGTCAGGTGGAGATATAAATCACGCCTATCGGCTGAGTGATACAAAGCACCAGTTTTTTGTTAAAACAAATAGTGCTGAACAGCTGCCGATGTTCGAAGCCGAAATGTACGGCCTGGAGGAAATTCGACGCAGTAACAGTATTCGGACACCCCGGGTGATTGGATGCGGAATAGCGGGTGAGCAAGCTTTTATGGTGATGGAGTATCTCGAGTTGGCGGGGCAACCAGACCCGGTTCTACTGGCGCAGAAACTCGCGGCCATGCACCAGTTTACGCAGAGTCAATTTGGTCTGGCAATTGATAATACTATCGGCTCGACGCCGCAGGCCAACGGCTTTAGCGCGGACTGGGTACGCTTCTGGCAACAACAGCGACTCGGCTATCAATTATCACTGGCTAAAACCAATGGTTACGGTAATGAATTATTTGATGCAGGTATGCGCTTAAACGATCGGATCGGCAGCTTTTTCCACAACTACACACCGCGTGCATCGTTGCTACATGGCGATCTCTGGAGTGGCAACCAGGGCGCCGATAGTGCGGGCAGTCCAGTCATCTACGATCCTGCCTGTTATTACGGTGATCACGAAGCCGATCTGGCGATGATGGAGTTATTCGGTAGTCCGGGACAGCGCTTCTTTGAGGCCTATAACCGGGTATTTCCAATAGACGTGGGATATTACCAGCGCCGGGAATTATATAACCTGTACCATATTTTGAATCACGCCAATTTGTTTGGCGGTTCTTACGTGTTGCAGGCACAGCACATGATAGACAGCTTACTATTACAGACTTGATCAGAGGGTTGCCAGGTCCGACAGGCTTTTGGGCTAAATTAATGAGCCCTAACGCCGTCGTCGCTTACGCCCGGTAACTCTGGCTGCAATTTGATGTTCGCCGCGGGCCTGCGCCCTGGCGCCATCAGAGACTTCGCCGAGTACGCGCTTAATATCTTCTATGCTGGGCGGCGAGGATGACGGTGTGCTATCCAGCGCCTGGCGCATGGCAGCAACGTGTTCGGGGGAGGTGCCGCAGCAGCCGCCAATTATACGAGCACCGGCGTCACGCGCCATCACCGCGTAACTGGCCATGATTTCCGGGGTGCCGTCGTAGACGATCTTGCCATCGACAAATGCGGGGATGCCGCAGTTGGCCTTGGCGATTAATATTGGCTCGATGCCGTTAATTGCAGTGGACTTCATATTCAGTATCGCGGCGACTACTTCCGATGCGCCGACTCCGCAATTGGTACCGCAAGCGTGTACCTGCGGTTTAAGCTGATGATCGAGCGCCATCAGGTCAGATGCACCAACCCCCATCATGGTGCGACCGTTGGTATCAAAGCTCATGGTGAATACGATGGGCAAATTGGCCTTTGCAGCGCCTTTCACGGCGAGTTCTACTTCTTCGCGTGAAGACATGGTCTCGATCCATAATACGTCGGCACCGCCCTGCTTCAGTGCGAGCGCCTGCTCGGCGAAGGCCGCAATCGCTTCATCGGGTTGCATTTCACCCAGTGGCGCAAGAATTTCGCCGCTAGGGCCAATGGAGCCAGCAATGATCACTTCGCGGCCGCAACGGTGGATTTCTGTTTTGAGTATTTCTGCCGCAGCTATATTTAACTCGGCAACACGATCCTGTGCATTATGCAGTTTCAGGCGGTAGCGCGTGCCGCCGAAGGTATTGGTCAGGACGATATCGGAACCGGCGTCGATGAAGCCACGGTAATGGGCCGCTACCTTGTCCGCTTCATCGATATTCCACAGTTCCGGGGCGTCGCCACTTTGCAGCCCCATGTCGAATAGATTGGTGCCGGTCGCGCCATCGGCGAGCAGGGTGTGTTTTTGGTCTAACAGCCTTTCGAATAGATTAGTCACATTGTTTCCAATATTAAGTTATGCAACACGTTTGTGTTTCAATGTCTCTGGCTGGTAACCGAGGTTAGGTGCCAGGCGTTTTTCGGCAGTTTGATGCGTGATCGCCTGTCTTTTGGCGTAGTCCGCTAGTTGCTTGCGGTCAATTTTACCGACACCAAAGTATTGTGCCTCAGGGTGTGAAAAATACCAGCCGCTGACTGAGGCTGCCGGCAACATGGCGAGGGTTTCGGTGAGACTGATCTGAGCACAGTGTTCAACATCGAGCAGCTTCCATATCAATTCTTTCTGGCTGTGATCCGGGTTGGCTGGATACCCTGGCGCTGGACGAATACCGCGATACTGTTCCCTAATCAGCGCTGTTGCGTCTAGCATTTCTTCGCTGGCGTATCCCCAGTGGTGCTTGCGTACCTGTTCGTGCAGATATTCGGCAAAGGCCTCCGCGAGCCGGTCGGTAAGCGCTTTTGCCATCATGCTGTTATACACGTCGTGTTCCTGCTCGTATGCCTGTACCAGGCGACCAAGGCCGATGCCTGCAGTAACTGCAAATGCACCGATGGTGTCGGCAACCGGGTAATCTCGAGGCATGATAAAATCGGCTAGTGATAAATTAGCGCGGTCGGTCGGATGCACGGTTTGCTGGCGCAACCCCACGATTTTGGCGAGAACCTGTTGCCTGGATTCGTCCGCATAAACCTCGATATCGTCATCATCGACGCTGTTGGCCGAGAATAGACCAAATACAGCGTTGGCCTTGATTGTGCCAGACTCAATAAAGTGTTGCAGCATGGTCTGCGCGTCGCCATATAACTGTTTGGCCTGTTCGCCAAACTGCTCGTGTTCGAGCACGCGCGGGTATTTCGCTCGCAGCCCCCAGGTATGGAAAAATGGTGTCCAGTCGATATAGTCGATGAGCAAGGCGAGCGGAAAGTCTTGCAATTCCTGGACACCCGGCTTTTGCGGCTTCGCTGGCAAATAAGTTTTCCAGTCGGTTTCGAGCTTGTTGGCGCGCGCAGCCGCCAGAGACAGGAACTGGCGTTTTTCTATCTTCGCGGCGAAACGTTCGCGATAGTGGTCGTATTCCTGTTTAAGCGACTGCAAAAAAGGTTCGCGTTTGGTTTTACTCAGTAGCTGGTTAACCACCGCGACACTTCGCGACGCATCTGCTACATACACTACAGGATGGTTGTAATGCGGGTCGATCTTCACTGCGGTATGCATCTTCGATGTCGTCGCACCGCCGATCAGCAGCGGAATGCTAAATCCCTGGCGCTGCATTTCTTTAGCCACGTGGGACATTTCCTCAAGCGATGGCGTGATTAAACCCGATACGCCAATAATGTCGGCGTGGTGTTCGCGTGCTGCCTGAAAAATAGTTTCAGCAGGTACCATCACGCCCAGGTCGATTACCTCAAAACCATTACATTGCAATACCACGCTGACAATATTCTTGCCAATATCGTGCACATCGCCTTTCGCGGTGGCGAGCACAATTTTGCGCAGGCTTTTTCTGCATGTCGAGTTTTGCGCTTCCATCAGCGGTTGCAGCCAGCCGACAGCTTTTTTCATCACACGTGCTGATTTAACCACTTGCGGCAGAAACATTTGCCCGGAACCAAACAGGCCCCCAACGATATCCATGCCATCCATCAAGGGGCCTTCAATTAAATCCAGCGGCGAGCTGACCTGTTCCATCGCTTCAGCCGTATCGGCCAGGATATGATCAGCGATTCCCTTCACAAGCGCGTGTTGCAATCGCTGGTTAACCGGCCAGCTACGCCAGTCCTCCGTTTCCTGTATGCTGGTTTTACCGCTATTGCGGTATTTTTCTGCGATAGCGAGCAAGCCCTCGGTGGCATTTTCATTGCGGTTTAATACCACGTCTTCAACAGCATCACGCAGGTCTTCGGGTATATCGGTATAAATAGCCAATTGGCCCGCATTCACTATACCCATGTTCATACCAGCCTGAATCGCGTGATACAGAAATACCGCATGAATCGCTTCGCGTACCGCATTGTTACCACGAAAAGAAAACGAAACATTTGACAGACCACCCGATACCAGCACCCCTGGCAATTTTTGCCTGATTGCCCGCGTGGCCTCGATGAAGGCGTTGGCATAGTCGTTGTGTTCCTCCATGCCGGTTGCGACAGCAAAGATATTCGGGTCGAAGATGATGTCTTCAGGCGCAAAACCGACACCTTCTACGAGGATGGTATAAGCACGGACACAAATCTCCACCTTGCGTTGCACGGTGTCGGCCTGTCCCTGTTCGTCGAACGCCATCACCACCACCGCAGCACCGTAGCGCAGGCATAGTTCAGCCTGTGCAACGAATTCGGCTTCACCAGCTTTCAGGCTAATCGAATTCACTACCGATTTACCCTGCACGCATTTGAGACCGGCCTC
The DNA here is from genome assembly GCA_965370015.1 of uncultured bacterium. Lineage (GTDB taxonomy): Bacteria > Pseudomonadota > Gammaproteobacteria. The sequence goes on from CBDUSZ010000025.1 coordinate 12,378, forward strand.
GATCACTTCCCAGCGTGAGGAGTCGATCATTACCGGAACCGTTGAAATATCAGGTTCGGCTGCGATCAGGTTGAGAAAGCGGCGCATCACCGCGACTGAATCGAGTAAACCTTCATCCATATTGATATCGATGATTTGAGCGCCATTTTGCACCTGTTGACGTGCGATACCGAGCGCGGCTTCGTAGTTTTCTTCTACGATTAAATTTTTAAATATTGCCGACCCGGTAACATTGGTGCGTTCTCCCACATTGACGAATAACGATTCCGCATCGATCGTACAGGGTTCCAGTCCAGACAGCCGACACGCCGGATCTATATGCGGTATTGAGCGGGGGGTGATGCCATCAACTGCTTCGCATATCGCGCGAATATGGGCCGGGGTGGTGCCGCAACAACCGCCAACGATGTTGATCAGTCCGCTTGCCGCCCATTCTGCTGCCTGAGTTGCCATACTTTGTGGTGACTCGTCGTAGCCGCCAAAGGCATTCGGTAGGCCAGCATTGGCGTGCGCGGATATATAGGTGTCGGCAATGCCTGACAAGTTTTCGATATACTGACGTAATTCCTTCGGACCTAACGCGCAATTGAGGCCAACGGCCAGTGGTTTGGCATGACGCACCGAATGCCAGAATGCCTCGCTAGTCTGCCCCGACAGGGTGCGCCCTGAAGCGTCGGTGATAGTGCCCGAAATCATCAATGGCAGGCGTCTCCCGAGTTCCTCAAATGTTTGTTCGACCGCAAAAATTGCTGCTTTTGCATTGAGCGTATCGAATATTGTTTCGATCATCAGTAAATCGACGCCTCCCTCAATCAGGGCTTTTGTCGACTCGCAATACGCTTCTACCAGTTGGTCGAAATTGATATTGCGGAAGGCAGGGTCTTCAACATCCGGGGAGAGGCTTGCGGTTCGATTGGTCGGACCCAATACCCCGGCGACATACCGGGGCTGGTCTGGCGTTAACTCGCTGTAGTGATCAGCAGCAGCTCTGGCAAGTCGTGCCGAACATTCGCACAGTTCCGTGACCAGTGATTCCATTGCATAATCAGCCATAGCGATGCTGGTCGCGTTGAACGTGTTGGTCTCGATGATATCGGCACCCGCCTGTAGATAGGCCCGGTGAATGTCGCTGATTATATCCGCCCGAGTTAACGATAGCAGGTCGTTATTACCGCGTAGATCGACTTTCCATTGGGCAAATCGTTGTCCGCGATAATCAGCTTCTTGCAGTGCGTGTGCCTGGATCATGGTGCCCATCGCACCGTCGAGAACTAGTATGCGCTGCTGCAATGCCGCGGTTAATTTTTGCGTATTCTGCATTATTTGTGCCCAGGATTCGAAATTTAACGTTGACAGCAATATGGTATAAATGTAAATATAAACATATCTTTATGTAATAGCAAATAGTTTATGTATTCACTCGATACCTTATTAGTCGGTCTACGGGCTGCAGGTGAACATACGCGCTTACGTATACTCGCGCTTTGTGCGCGTGGAGAATTGAGTGTCACCGAGTTGACGCAGATTCTCGGCCAGAGCCAGCCCAGGGTTTCTCGGCATTTAAAATTGATGGTAGAAGCCGGGTTACTCGAACGCTTACCAGAAGGCGCTCAGGTCTATTTTCGCGTTTCGGACCGGGTCGGCGCTTCTAAGCTGGCGCATGCTCTAGTGGCGTTAATACCTGAATCTGACGCAAGTCTGAACCGTGACTTATCACGTTTGCAGCAGGTGCGTGACGCGCGTAAACAAAGGGCACAGGAATATTTTCAACAGGTGGCTCTGAGCTGGGATACGATTCGTTCAATGCATGTGCCCCAACAGCAACTCGAAGAAGCTTTACTCGATGTAGTGGGAGATGAGCCAATCGGTGAGTTGCTGGACATTGGCACCGGTACTGGACGTATGCTTGAAATCCTGGCGCATCGCGCGCAGCGGGGAGTCGGTATTGATTTGAGCAGTGGCATGTTGGCTGTGGCACGAACCAATATTGAACGTGCGGGCCTGACCCACGTTTATGTGCGGCAGGGAGATATGTACCAGTTGCCGATCGAGGATGCGAGCATTGACCTTGCGATATTACACCTGGTTTTGCACTACAGTGATGATCCATTCGAAGTAATTCGAGAGGCTAGTCGTGTGCTACGGCCGGATGGTCGCCTGATCGTGGTCGATTTTGCGGCGCATAGCGAGGAATATTTACGCAGCGAATTCAAACACCACCGCCTCGGATTTTCCGACGAGGAAATACGCCAGTGTTTTGATGCTGCCGGCATTTCCGCACAGATTGAGCCCAGACAACTGATCGGTGATCCGATCACTATCAAGATCTGGCAGGCGCAGAAGTCAAACAAGTTGCTGAGCATAAGTCGCCCGCGTAAATCCACCAAACGCGCATCCGGGCTTTGAGCGGGCCTGTTATTATGCAAAGCCAGGCACTGCAATTTTCCTACGAATTTTTTCCGCCGCGTACAGCGCCAATGACACGTCGACTATGGCGAGCGGTAGGGCAACTCGAACGCCTGGACCCGAAATTCTTTTCGATGACTTACGGTGCACTTGGCAGTACGCAGCAAATAAGTATTGATGCATCGATCGCAATGCACGAGGAATCACCGGTGCCGGTCGCGGCTCATCTAACCTGTGCCGAAGTGACGCGTGACGAAATAGATGCAGTGGCGCAAAATCTGCAGCGCGCGGGCATCGAGCGTATTGTCGCATTGCGCGGTGATTCGGACACAGGCAGTGAGTTAGTCGATAGCTACCAGAATGCTGAAGAATTTGTAGCGGGTCTGCTAGAAATTGCCGATTTTGATATCAGCGTTGCGGCTTACCCCGAAGTTCATCCTCTCGCCGGCAGCCCAGCCGAGGATTTGTTAAACCTGAAGCGGAAACTTGACGCTGGCGCAAACCGCGCAATTACGCAATTTTTCTTCGATGCCGACTGTTTTCTGAGATTTCGCGACAGGGCAGTTCAAATAGGCATAGATAAACCGATTATCCCCGGTATTCTGCCAGTTCACGACTTCGACAAGCTACGTGGCTTCAGCCAGCGCTGTGGCGCCTCGTTGCCTGATACCTATGAGACATTGTTCGCTGCAGTGAAACACGATCAACAAGCGCAGTACCGATTGTCGCTAGATCTTGCGGTTGAGTTGTGCGAAAGCCTCGCTCGGGAGGGGGTCGAGCAAATCCATTTGTATACACTGAATCAAACCGATATGTGTCTCGATATCAGTCTCGCCCTGGGTGCGAATGTATTGCCGTTAAAGTTGTCTAGTGCTGCTTGACTGCGAGGTGAAATATTTCAGCTCTTCCCCTGATAGAGTAGGTAAGGCGTAGGGTCGAATTCATTCGACCAGTCAGGCTCCACGTCTTTTTGTCATTCAGATACAGTCCCTATGACACTTTTTGCGTAATGCGCTGTAGGACAAGGTGGCCTCCATATCTCCAATTATTATTGGCCGAATGAATTCGCCCCTACAGGCATAATCTACTATCGGGAATCAGACGGCTTTTACGAAATGATAAATAGATTAATGGCGCCGCGCCACTGCATAATCCGCCAAAAACAGTAATGCCTGTTTGAATTCGTTATCAGCTAGCATGCTGATGGCTGATTTCGCTAGCCTGGTTTCGGCCAGGGCTTGCTCGTGGGTATAGTCTAGCGCGCCAGTTTCTTTGATGATGTTAGTAATTGCGCCTATATGCTCAAGTCCACCTTGTTTAATGGCGTTGCGGATAAGGGTTTTTTGTGCATCATTGCCGTGCTGCATCGCATAGATCAAAGGCAGCGTGGGCTTGCCTTCCGCCAAATCGTCACCGACATTTTTACCCAGTTCCTCGCTGTTCGCGGTATAGTCTAGCGCATCATCGACGAGCTGAAAGGCAGCCCCCAGATGCTTGCCGTATTCGCTCAAACCCTTTTCCGTTTGATTGCCTGCCTTACCGAGTATTGCGCCAATATGCGTGGCTGCTTCGAATAAACAGGCGGTTTTGCCGTAGATAACCTGTCGATACTTTGCTTCCGAGGTATCGGGGTCATTGATATTGAGTAATTGCAATACTTCGCCCTGGGCTATGGTATTGGTCGCATTCGCGAGCAGATCCATAATCTGCATTGACTGGGCTCTTACCATCATCTGAAATGCGCGCGAATAGAGGTAGTCGCCTACTAGCACTGCAGCCTCATTTCCCCAGATATTGCTAGCGGTTTGTTGGCCACGGCGCATCGCGGAATCGTCAACGACGTCATCGTGTAACAAGGTAGCGGTATGGATGAATTCTACCACCGCGGCCAGTAATGCATCGTTATCGCCTGTGTAACCGCAGGCTTTAGCCGATAATAAAACCATAATGGGGCGCAGGCGTTTGCCACCACTGTAGATAATGTGCTGGCTTAACTGATTAATCAGCACTACATCCGATGACAGGTTGTCGGTAATCACCTGGTTGACCCTTTGCATATCGCTTGCGGTCAGTGATTTTAGGTCTTCCAGGCTGAATGCGCTGTCAGAGGATACTAGGGCTTCTGTCATAGAATAGGCTTTGCTGCTAATCGAACTTATACTGTTTGGATTCGAGGTAGTGTATCGCAAAATATCCCTGATTGTGCGCCATTAATCGATTTAGCGACCTCTGATTAGTTTAAGCTCCCGGTTTTAGCATCAGCCCAGAGACTGATAGTAGCTAATCAATATTTTCGCGACCTCGGGTCGCGAAAATTCTTTCGGTGGTGCAGTACCTTGACCCAGCATTTCGCGAACACGCGTGCCAGAAAGTATCACAAAGTCTTCTTTGCTATGATTAGGTGCCTCGTTCATCATCACCACGCGATTCAGTTTTTTCGACCAGGCGGTATGATCGGCACGAAATATCTCGATTTGCAACGCGTCTTCAGGTACATCGGTATCGAATATGGCTTGCGCGTCAAATGCACCATAGTAGTCACCTACCCCGGCGTGATCACGGCCAATTATAAAATGGCTAGCGCCCATATTTTGTCGGAAATAGGCATGCAGGACAGCCTCGCGAGGACCGGCATAGAGCATGTCAAAACCATAACCGGTGACCATTGCACTATTTTCAGCGAAGTACAGCCTGACCATGGTGCGAATCGCATCGTCGCGAACGTCGGCCGGAATGTCACCCGGTTTCAGCTTGCCAAGTAGCATGTGAATCACCAGGCCGTCACAGTTGAGTCTATCCATCGCCATATGGCAGAGTTCCTCGTGTGCCAAATGCATCGGGTTGCGGGTTTGAAATGCAACGACTCGTTGCCACCCACGTTTTTCAATTTCGCTGCGTATTTCTACTGCGGTTCTGAAGGTATTGGCAAAATCGGTGGCGAAATAACTATAATTTAGCACCTGTATATCGCCACTTACCGAGATTCGACCCTGCGCGTTGAATGCCGCGACACCCGGATGATCGGAGTCGCTGGTGGCATAGACCTTTTCGGTCATTAATGCCATCTGTTCATCGCTAACCGTTTCAATAGATTCAATCTGCTGTATCGCAATCACTGGGTTGCCTTCAACATTCGGATCGCGCAAGGCGATTCTGTCGGCACTGCCAATTGACTCGGTAGATTCCACAAGATTTAAAATCGGTACCGGAAAGAATTGTCCCGATGTGGTTTTCATGTTCTGCGCGACGTTTAATCCATCCGCCAGATTCATGTAGCCAGTGAGCGGATTAAAGTAACCGCCAGCGAACATCACGGCGTTGGCGGCAGTGGCTGAGCTGACCAGTAAAGAAGGCAATTTTTCACCTTCCTCGATCAGTGCCTCGCGTTGCGAATCATCTGCAACAAATAACGGGTTTAGGGTATCTGAGCCAATCGGTTTGATCATATTTATTCTCTATTATTTTAATTCGGCAATTGATCGAGCGTGCTTTTCTGCACGAGTTTGTTGCGCCTAATGCGGCCTCGCTGCACAGGGCTTACGCTTTGCATAGGAACACCCTTGTTCCAGGTTATTTATTCTGCAACCGGTTGTTTGCCGGTTTAAAAATGATAATTCGAGAGACATGGTCGACTGTAGCTTTTGCGATTCGGGTTTGCAAACGCATCTACCTATATCGACATAGAGGCTACTTATCAGGGGGTTATTCAGTAGTGTTCGTCACTCAGCGACATTTCAGCAAAGTCGTGCTGATATGTCGTAGGCCCTGTATAAAGCCAGAGGAATATTCACTGATATTGTAAATCGCCAGATTGAATTTGTGGGCGATATTCTGCGCCAGCTTTGAAGGCGCGGATTCGTTATGCAGCAGGCATTTTGCAGGTGTTCGGACTAATAGGTCTTCGATGTGTTGTAATTTGCGGATAGTAGGCGGTTGCTCGTTTGCATCTTGCAAAACGGCAATAGAGCTAACCCTCATATCTTTTTCAAAGTGGCCGAAAAAATCATGGTCCAGCAGGTAGGCGGGTGGCTTTGTCATTAGTTGCCTACGGATGTCGTTACCCCAGGCTTCGACTAATCGAGACAGCTGAACAGAATTACGCCGATAGTGCCTGGCGTTTGGCGCATCAATGCGGCCAAGTGTCGATTGTATTTGTTCGATGGTTTGCAGTATAAGCGTCGGTGAGTACCAGATGTGACCCTCTTGCAGGTCCAGGTCGAGGGTTCGGAGTAATTCAATCGCTTCCGTATCCCTGCTTATTATTTCCGGTAGTTTTTGAAACCCGCTTTCGAAGTTGCGGTCGATCCAAATCACCAGATCAGCGTTTGTAAGCAGGCGCATCTGCGAGGGCTTGAATGCAAAATCGTGTACCGATGCCGTCGGTTTGATCAGTAGTGCAGGCTCTGCGACACCCCGCATAATGGATTTGGTGATCAGGTACAGGGGATGGATCGAGGTGACAACATTGACGCTTGCCTGGCCGGATAAGGGTAGCAGGCATAGTGCAATTAGCAGTTTTCGCAACAGAGAGCTTCTGATTAATTCGTGATTCGACAATCGACAGGTTAAAACCTGGGCATCACCCCGCAGGGTTGCCATCGCGGTTTTAACATCACATCTGGATGACTTCGATTTAATCGGAGGCTCCTTTAAATAATAATTGGTAAGCAGAATGGTTACGTTATAATATAACATAATGAAACATGACGATACCAAACCCTGCTTTGCGTTTGAGCGTCACGACCACCGTGATTGCCAGCATCATTTATTGGCTGAAGCCAAAGCGTTATGCGAAAAACGCAATACTCGTTTAACGCGTCGACGCCTGCAGGTGCTGGAAATTTTATTACGCTCGCAGCAACCGATGGGGGCTTATGAAATACTGGCTTGCCTGAATCAGGCGCATAGTAAACAGGCAATAGCGCCACCGATCGTGTATCGCGCACTGGAGTTCCTGCTCGACGAGGGCCTCGCGCACCGCATCGAAAGCAAAAATGCATATATTTCATGCGTACGGCCGGGCCATCAATGTGCCGCGCAATTTTTGATATGCCGGGGATGCGATAAAGTCGCGGAGTTGGAAAACCACGAGCCCGAATTGTTTTCCGATGCTAGTCGTGTTGGATTTACTGTTGATTCTGCGGTGATGGAGATTACCGGGCGCTGTGCGGATTGTAGAAAAAATGCCTGCTGAACGCTTACTCCGTGCGAAGCAAATCAGCTATTCGCGCGGCCAGAAACAGATACTCGACCGGGTTAGTTTTGAGCTTTATCGAGGACAAATTACCACAATTATCGGTCCTAATGGCGCCGGTAAATCGACTTTAAGCAGCATCGTTACTGGATTGATAGGCAACTACAGCGGTGAAATCGAACGCCTGCCTGATCTACGGATCGGATACCTGCCGCAAAAAGTCTATGTTAATACGCTGATGCCACTGAGTGTTGATCGCCTGCTGCAATTGACACGATCCGTAGCGGCTGGCGAAGTCGATGCTGCCCTGGCACAGACCGAAGTGGCCCATTTGAAACACCGGCAAGTACAGTCCCTGTCCGAGGGCGAACTGAAGCGAGTGCTGCTGGCGCGAACAACCCTGGGGAAGCCCGACCTGATCGTGCTCGATGAGCCCACCGCTGGCGTTGACGTAACCGGCGAAGTGAAAATGTACGAACTCATCGGTGAATTTCGCAGGCGGCTACAATGTGGCATTTTGATGGTGTCGCATGATTTACATCTGGTGATGTCAAAAACTGACCAGGTGCTGTGTCTGAATCAACACCTGTGTTGTTCCGGCTTGCCCGAATCGGTGAGTCAACATCCAGAGTACCTGGCCTTGTTTGGGCAACAATCCGGGGATTCTATCGCGGTTTACACACACCGCCATGATCATGTTCACGATGTATCGGGTCAGCATGACTGAGCTACTAAATGATTTTCTGGTTCGCAGCATCATTGCCGGATTGTTGATGGTCAGTATTGCTGCGCCCATAGGCTGCCTGATGATTTGGCAAAGGCTCGCTTTTCTGAGCGATACGTTAGGTCACGCCGCGGTGATGGGTGTTGGGCTGGGGCTGCTTTTACAACTTCCAGCTATGTTCGGTGTACTCGGGATCGTGCTGTTAATCGCAGTTTCCCTGAGCCAGGTGGCAAATATTAATAATGCGCTATCGGAAACCACGCTGGCGATTATTTCACATACCGGACTCGCCGCCGGTCTGATATTACTGGGGATGTTGCCTGCAAATACGGTGAGCCTCGAAGCAATCCTGTTTGGCGACCTGCTCGCAGTTACCCTGACCGATCTGGGTATGATTCTGCTAACAACGATAGTGCTGGTATTTTTACTCAAGCAACACTGGCATTCCTTTGTTGCGGTATCGGTAAGTCGTGAAATTGCACAGGCTGAAGGCGTTGAAGTTCGCAAAGTACAGTTATTAATGTATTTGATGATCGCGCTGCTGGTAGCGGTGATGATGAAGGTAATGGGTGTATTACTGATCGCCGCAATGTTGGTAATTCCTACCAGTGCGGCGCGGATGCTCAGCGTCAGTCCGGAACAAATGGTATTTTTCAGCGCGTTATACGGTGTCGCAGCACTGGCCGGGGGAATATTCAGTTCTTTCCAGCTCGACTGGCAGACCGGGCCATCGATTGTATTGTCGGCGACCAGTTTGTTGTTGGTTACTTTGGTTTTCGTTCGGTGGGTGAAGGTTTCGGATTAGGTGGTATTTGTTTTAGGTGTTGTCCGGGCGCGTAACTGAACGGAGTTTCGCACACCAATACTTTCAGTACTTCGTATCCATATACGAGTAGGTGCGCGAGATACTTCTTTTTTTGCCAAAAAGAAGTATCC
>CBDUSZ010000026.1:0-21349 GCA_965370015.1 uncultured bacterium
ATCAAGTGCCATCGCCGGGGGTGCGGTCAAATCCCGCGCATACTCGATTTCCGACACGAGAATGGTAAAGTCCGATTGGATTTCCTGATGACTCAGTTTGCCGAGAAAAAAATGTGGTATGCATTTGTTGCCGAGGCCGCCACTGTAAACCAGTCCGTATGGATTCAGTACCGCATTCACTGCCTGGTTATCAAAGGGGTCGTAATATTCGCCATCAATCGGTAGATCGGTGAAGGATTCTTCTTCAATGGTTTCCCAGAAGCATTCCCGTTGCTTGAGCCAGTCACCAACATCGCCATCGGGCAGCTTGTCCCGAAATGCATAGCTTTTCTCCCAGCGAAAATACTCGCGCATCTTCAGTAGATAGACGCACAATGTATAATCTCCGGCGTGGCGCGCATCGGAGACATGGCAGTTGCGCTGGACGGCTGTCAGAAGTGGCTGCAGTTTGTCTTGCATGGACGCATACAATACTGGTTGATGAATATCTTACAAATTTATTTGACTACACTGATCCTACCACGTTGAACAGCAACCACTGCAGATAAGGACAGAGGTAATTATGTCTGGCCTGGCCAATGAAGATCTGGGCGGGATGCGATTAATTTAGATGGAATCCTTAGCTAGAGTTCCTGGGGCTCTCAGGGTTGACGATTTAATCGGCCGTCTTGCATAAGCCATCGATAGCGCATCCTGGCTGCAATACTCAGGTCATGGGTGACAACTACCAGCGCGGTTTTCACCTGCTGATTTAACCTCAGCATCAATTCAAGCATCTGGCCAGCGGTTTTTGTATCGAGATTACCGGTCGGCTCGTCAGCGAGCAGACAGTCAGGCTCGGTGACTAATGCGCGGGCTAACGCGACACGCTGGCGCTCACCGCCCGAGAGTTCGCCGGGTTTATGACCGGCCCTGTTTTCGAGCCCTACGCGCCGCAACCAGTCCATCGCAATTGCCTGGGCCACTTCGTTGCTTTGGCGACGTACCAGCAGCGGCATGGCTATATTTTCCTGCGCACTGAATTCTGGTAGCAGGTGGTGAAATTGATAAATGAAACCAAGATGTCGATTACGCAGGTTACCCAGGCGCTTTTCCGACAGGCCGATAATTGACTGCCCCATAATCTTTACATCGCCATCGTCTACATGATCGAGGCCCCCCAATAAATGCATCAAGGTACTCTTGCCCGCCCCCGAGGCACCGACGATTGCGTGGGTTTCTCCGACGCCAACACGCATATCAATACCTTTAAGAACAGGCACGTCTAGCCTGCCCTGGCGAAAGGTTTTACGAATACCTGTTGCCTCGATTACCGACGCCGGCATTGATTCGCCAGACTCGATTTGATCGGGTTGATTTTGCGTCGACTCACTCATAGCTTAAAGCTTCGGCGGGCCTGGTTTTTGCTGCCCTCAGAGCCGGATACAGTGTTGCCACTACCGATACACAAAAAGATAGTAACGATATTTTAATCACATCAGACTGTCGCATATCGGAGGGTAATTCGGTGATTGGATAAACCCCTGTAGGCAAAAACTGGGTTTGAAAAAACTGTTCCAGGGCCGGGATGATGACATCGATGTAGGAGGCAGCCAGTACCCCACTAGCCACGCCCAGAATAGTTCCAACCGCGCCGATCAGGGTACCCTGCACCATAAAAACCCACATAATAGAAGTCGGTGAGACGCCGATGGTGCGTAAAATTGCAATATCGGACTGTTTGTCGGTGACCACCATTACCATCGTCGATACGATATTGAAAGCAGCCACCGCAATAATTAACGAAAGAATGATGAACATCACTGTTTTTTCGGTCTGCACCGCCTTAAAGTAATTACTGTGGCGCAGTGTCCAGTCCGACACCCAGTATTCCAGTCCGGCCAGATCACGTATTTCGTTGCGTATCAGGGGTGCTTCATCCATGTCGCTAAGACGCAGCCGCAAACCACTCACATCACCGTCTAAACGAAACAGACGACTCGCATCATCGTTATGGATGAGTGCGGTACTGCGATCGTATTCGTAGACTCCTATTTCAAATAAGCCGACTACCTTGAAGCGCCTGAGCCGTGGCAAAAAGCCGACCGGCGATGCGGTAGACTGCGGGGTAATCATGGTCACCCGGTCTCCCGGAACCACGTCGAGAGAATTCGCCAGCCCAGTACCAAGAATAATGCCGTACTCTCCTGATTTAAGGTCGGAGAGCTGACCAAATTTCATGTTCTGGTGAATCTCCGATACCTCGATTTCCAATCCCGGGTCGATACCGCGTACTATGGTGCCACTCACCGAAGCCCTGTTTGAAAGCATTGCCTCAGCCTCAACGTAGGGCGCGCCACCTATAACCAAATCGTGGGAAAGCACTCGATCTCTGAGTGACTGCCAGTCTTGCAGACGATTATCAAAACTGGTCACTGTGACGTGGGACACCATACCCAGTATTCGGCTTCTGAGTTCTTTTTCAAATCCATTCATTACCGACAAAACCACAATCAATGCCATCACGCCTAGTGTGATTCCGAGCATTGAAATCAGCGAAATGAAGGAGATAAAGTGATTACGTCGTTTGGCCCGTGTGTAGCGAAGACCAATGAACAATTCCAGCGGCAAATTCATGCCGCGGATTAAACCATGAAAGCACTCAAGCCACCACTAAATGAATAATTTTGCTGACATAATCTGGAATTAGCTCACTTGCCTAAGAAGATTGCCGTGCTATAGTTATTAGCGAGATACTTTAGGGTTGTATTTATGCCCTGCCAATGCAGGACTTGATGAAAAACATCAGGAGAATAAAAAAATGCGCAGCGGAATAATAATTATCGCACTGGCCTGTGCCCTGGTTATGCCATCAGTTGGCGCTCAAAATTTAACCCTGCCAGGCCACAGCGAATCCGACCTGGTACAGATAATGCCCAAGCGCGGCTTTAGCATGGACTCGGTATTAGTTGAATTCGGTGAGCCCGATCAACGCTACGGACCTGTCGGCGAACCGCCAATCAGTGAATGGGTTTACGCTAATTTCCGGGTTTACTTTGAACACCAGACCGTCTTGCATGCGATCAATTTAACCACATTGATCATGCCAAAGTAATTTCACTCCCTGGCCCTGGCCGATGATATAGTGAAACAAAAACAACAGGTTAAAGTTAACCAGGAACCGGCCTGGGATCAGGCTTAAATTTTATCAATTATAATATTCTAAAAATTATTGGGTCACTCTACATATCCAGTAGTTATATCGACTATGAGGAAATTAAACAATGAAACTGACTAATATCGTTGTTACGGCTATTACCGTAATTACCCTTGCGTTTAGCACCCTCTCACAAGCTGTGGTTGTCAATATTACGCCGACGCTTGAAAGCGTCACGGTGAAACATGGTGACAGGGATGTCAAAATTATGCGCAACCAGAACCAGAAGAATACGGTTAATCCAGCTTTTGCCAAAACCTCGCGAAAGTGCCCGCCTTTTTGCATTCAACCTTCTTCCCTGGCTCCGGGTGTTGAGACTATCGGTGAGCTCGAGGTCCTCGACTATTTGAAACTTATTAGTGAAGGCGATGAATCGATCCTGGTGATCGATTCACGCACGCCTGACTGGGTTGCCAAGGGGACTATTCCGGGATCCATCAACATCCCCTGGAAAAAGCTTAATACTGCACAGGGCGCGGACCCGATATCAATCGGTGAAATTTTGGTAGATCGCTTTAATGCCAAAAACCTGGAAGGGCTATGGGATTATAGCCAGGCAAAAACCTTAATCCTGTTCTGTAATGGGATGTGGTGCGGCCAAACCCCTGATAACATCATAAACCTGCTCAAATTCGGCTACCCGGCGCACAAGATAAAGTGGTATCGCGGCGGCATGCAGAACTGGGAAAATCTTGGCCTTACGACCGCCAAGCCAGCAAATTAGTCACGCAAATACAGTTCACCAGAAATTGGAAGGTACATACACAATAAATAGTCTCTCGCAGAGGCGCAGGGCTCGAAAAGGTTTATCAGGATATTCAATCCATCCTCAATTTATTCGGACGAGCTGTAAATTTATAGCTAAAAGATTACTCGGGTCGCATATGTGGAAACAAAATAACATCACGGATGCTGGGAGAATCAGTCAATAGCATTACCAGCCGATCGATACCGATTCCCTCACCGGCCGCAGGCGGTAATCCGTATTCCAGTGCACGGATATAGTCCTCGTCATAGTGCATGGCTTCGTCATCGCCGGACTCCTTGTCTCTCACTTGCTGCTGAAATCGCTCGGCCTGATCTTCGGGATCGTTGAGCTCTGAAAATCCATTCGCCAGTTCACGACCGCTGACAAAAAATTCGAAACGATCGGTGATTAGCGGATTATCATCATTGCGCCTTGATAGTGGTGAGACTTCGGTCGGGTATGCGGTAATAAAGGTTGGCTGCATCAATTGATGTTCGACAGTTTTTTCGAAGATCTCTATATGCAGTCTGCCAGTTCCCCAGTTTGATTCCAGCGCAATTCCGAGTTTGCTAGCTGCCTGCCGACAATAATCGAGATTGTCCAGACTGGCCTCATCTAGCCCGGGGTTAAATTTCAATATCGACTCGACAACTGTCATCCTCTGAAATGGTTGTTGCAGGTCAATAATATCACCCTGATAGTTCAACCGGGTATCACCGACGACCGACTTCGCCAGCGTGCGGATCATATCTTCGGTTAAATCCATGAACATGTTGTAATCGGCGTATGCCTGATAAAACTCTAGCATGGTGAACTCAGGATTGTGGCGGGTGGACAAGCCTTCATTGCGAAAATTTCTGTTTATTTCAAAAACCTGTTCGATACCCCCGACCACAAGCCGTTTCAAATAAAGCTCCGGTGCGACCCTCAGGTAAAGATCCATATCCAGCGCGTTGTGATGAGTGATGAATGGCCTCGCCGCCGCACCTCCCGGTATCACCTGCATCATTGGTGTTTCAACTTCAACAAAGCCCGCCCTGGTCAAGTATTGGCGGATGAAATTAATAGTTTGACTTCGAATAGTAAAAACGCGCCGTGATTCCTGGTTCATAATCAGATCGATGTAACGCTGGCGATATTTTTGCTCCTGATCGGTGAGACCATGAAATTTTTCCGGCAGTGGGCGCAAGGATTTGGTCAATAATTCCAGGCTTTTGACTTTTATTGTCAGCTCCCCGGTTTTAGTCTGAAACAACATCCCGCTAACACCAAATATATCGCCGATATCGCTGTGTTTGAAAGATTCGTAGCCAGCCTCACCAATTGCGTCGCGCTGCACGAAAATTTGCATGCTACCGCTCATATCCTGAAGCTGGGCAAAGCTCGCCTTCCCCATCACCCGCTTGAACATCATTCGTCCAGCCAGCGTTACCGCAATAGATTTTTGATCCAGTACTTCTCGCGACAGCGCGCCATGCTGGTCGCGTAGATTCTGGGCAAAATCAGCGCGCCTGAAGTGATTTGGATAGGCCTGCCCCTGCTCGCGTAATCGCGATAATTTTTCCCTGCGTTGCGCGATATAGCGGTTTTCGTCTTCCACAAAATGGTCGGTGCCGTTATTGCTATTTGAGTCTTGGTTCATATCTTTACCTGCGGCTATTGTCCGCTTTTCAGGCTCGCTACTATAAATTGATCCAGGGCACCGTCGAGCACTGCCTGGGTATTGCCGGTTTCCACTCCGGTGCGTAAATCCTTGATACGTGACTGATCCAGCACATAGGATCGTATCTGGCTCCCCCAACCGATATCAGACTTGGAATCTTCAACATTTTGCGCTTTGGCGTTGCGCGCCTGTAATTCGAGCTCGTACAATTTGGCTTTAAGCTGCTTCATTGCCGTGGCTTTATTTTTGTGCTGTGAGCGGTCATTCTGACACTGCACCACCGTATTGGTGGGCATATGCGTGATTCGCACCGCCGATTCAGTCCGATTAACATGTTGCCCGCCAGCACCGCTGGCACGATAAACATCGATGCGTAAGTCGGCGGGATTGATTTCTATATCGATATCGTCGTCCACCTCGGGAGACACAAAGGCCGCGGCAAACGAAGTATGGCGACGACTACCCGAATCAAAAGGTGATTTTCGTACCAGTCGATGAACGCCGGTCTCGGTGCGTAACCAGCCATAAGCATAGGGCCCCTCGAAACGAATCGTTGCGCTTTTAATGCCTGCTACATCGCCATCTGAGACCTCGATAAGTTCAGTCTTGAAACCTTTCGATTCTCCCCAGCGTAAATACATGCGCAAGATCATGTTTGCCCAGTCCTGTGCTTCGGTTCCGCCGGAGCCAGACTGTATATCCATAAAAGCGTTACATTCATCCATTTCACCGGAAAACATGCGTTTGAATTCGAGATCCGCTATGGTTGTTTCGATTTTCGCCAAATCAGCAATGATTTCATCGACTGCCGAGTGATCATCCTCGATGACAGCCATCTCCAGTAATTCGGCGGCATCCTGAACCGCTGTGCTGCTTTGATCCAGCCCAGACACCACGGTTTCGAGACGCGCTTTATCCTTGCCTAGCTGCTGTGCTTTTTCAGGCTCATTCCAGATATCTGGATTTTCAAGTTCAAATAATACCTCTTCGAGCTTTTCCTTTTTTTGATCATAGTCAAAGATACCTCCGAAGCAAATCAATGCGCGACTCAAGGTCGCCGATTTGGAGGGTAATCGCATTCGTTTCCAATTTAATCGCCCGCGAATAAAAAAAGGCGATTCTACCTGATGTCTAGTGCCTTGTAATGCAGTTATGTGGCCACACATTAGACACTTTCTAGCGCAAATCATCGCCAGGTTAGCGTTAACGCCCAGGTCGCAACTATCACCAGATTGGTATACTTTATCGGCAGACAGTTATCGCCTAAAATATTTAACGGCATCGGGGGTATTTATGGGAAAATTATGGTAGAGTGTGCGCCGATTTTTCAGACCACCAAACATTTTAAAACGAGGTAAGTTAGTGAGCCAAACAGATATTGATATTCAACTGCAAGTATGGAAAGACCTTGCAATTAGCAAGCAGATTTTAATGGGAGCCGCGACCGATGCTCTAGGTCTGGACGCAGCCTGTAGTACCGATGAACTTAAGTCCGCCATGAACAAGGCAATTCAACAGGCCAAAGAAGCCGATATCATAGTCATTAATACCCGGGAACGGGCAGAAAATGAAGTTTCCGAAATGAAAGCACAGGTTGCCACCAGCGAACAGGCTCGTGTAGATGCCGAAGAGCAAATTGCTGGCGCCGTAAAGGCGCGCGAAACTGCTGAAAGACAACTGGCGGCAGGTCGAGCTGAAAATGCTGAAGTGCTGAAAAAAGCGCGCGCTGAAGTGGCTGACAAACAAAACAAGCTAAAAGCAATTTCGAAAGCCCTGGCTGACACGCCCGAAAACGTGGTTAAAAAGCTGAAGACCCTGAAAAAGCAAAAAATGGATGAGGCAAAGCTGCGCACACAGACAGAATCCAGGTTACTGTCTACACGCAAGGAAAAAACAAAGCTTGAGGGCAAATTGGAAAACGCCAAATCGCTGATGGAGCAGAGTGCACCGCTTATCGCTCAACTTAAGGAACTACACGCGATCGCAAAAAAACAGAACAAAAAAATTAAATCACTTAGCGACGATAAAAAAGACATCGTCAAGATACCGAAACTTGACGAAGAGTTAATCGAAACAATCGAGAAAGCTATTACTGAAAAATAAATCGCTGTATTCACTTTCGCGAAAAGTTCTCCTAACCTCGGGTCAGGCGTGTGGTAATAAAGGCGGGGCGTCGACCGAGACGAAGGTTTGCAGAAAAAAGCCGTTGCATCGACTAGCCGCGGCTCTGGTATAAGCACCCACCCGACCAATCTCGATCCAGTCACCCTCGTCGACATCGTCTAGCAAGTAAAATGGTTCGGGTAATGATATCAAGCGTATCGCGGGTTGCTGCCAATATGGTGAATCCCCTAGTCACAGAATATCACGAATCAGTAACTGCAATGACTTCCGATGACGGTATATATTGACGCTTAATTCGTAGTGGATTCGAATATTTTCATCGGTCGAATTAAGTATTTCGTGAGATTGAAAAAAAGCGATTGCGTCAATAACCTGAGCGTTTGAATGAACTATTTTTGCTAGCTTTAGCTGTAGCTTCAAATGCTTTTCAGAGAGTACTCGGCGACTTACCACCTCGAATTCGCCGATAAAGCTCGGTGGCGGAAAACGCTGCCCCCACGGACTCAAATTTTGCAGTTCCTCGGCAAACTGCAAATCAAAATTTTGCTCTTCAAGCCAGCCATCACATTCGACTTCAAGCTTAAAACAGCCCGGATCAACCAGGTCTGATATAACCTGCTTATAGGCTTGCGAAAACTGCTCCAGGCTTGATGCCCCTATACTGAGCCCCGCAGCCATCGCGTGACCCCCGAATTTGATAATCAGCCCCGGTTGTTGTTTATTAACCTGGTCGAGCATATCGCGTAAGTGAATACCGGCAATAGATCTACCGGACCCCTTCAAACATCCGTCTTCAGCCATCGCGAAAACAATGGTAGGCCGATTGTACTTTTCACGAATTTTGGCAGCCACAATTCCCACCACACCTTCGTGCCAGTCCTGTTGATAAAGTACGATTCCAGATTCAGATTCAAATAGCTGGCGATCCAGTTTTTCCACTTGTTGCATGGCTTGTTCTGACATCTGCGACTGGATGTTTTTGCGTTGCTTATTGATGTCGTACAATTCAGTCGCAAATGAAAGTGCGCTGGTATGGTCATCGGACAACAGACACTTTACGCCGATGGTCATATCTTCGAGGCGACCAGCAGCATTAATCTTTGGCGCTATGACAAAACCAATATCAGTACTGGTCATCTCAGATATATTTTTATTTGATATTTCGATCAGCGCCTTGATACCACTGCAACATGACCCCGCACGGATTCGATTCATGCCCTCGTTGATAAGAATTCGATTATTGTAATCAAGCGGCACCAGATCGGCGAGGGTACCTAAAGCGACCAGGTCAAGGTAGTTAGCCAAATTTGGCTCCACCCTGGCGTGGTTAAACCATCCGCGTTCGCGGAGGGTCTTGCGCAAAGCCAGCATTAAATAAAAGGCTACACCGACCCCGGCCAGATTTTTGCCCTGCTGTTCATCGGGCCAGGCATTTTGATTAACGATAACGGTGGCATCGGGAAGCTTGTCCGCCGCTAAATGATGATCGGTGACTATGACATCGATAGCCTTTTCTCGTAGCAAAGCGATACCATCCAGACTCGAAATACCATTATCTACGGTTATTACACAGTCCGGTTTTAGCGCCACAATACGATGTGCAAGCGATAGCGACAGACCATAGCCATCGATGAATCGATCAGGCATTAAGTAGCTTACTTTGCCATGGCCCAGGGAATTCAGTGCGCGTATACATAATGCAGTACTGGTAGCGCCATCGGCATCATAGTCACCGAAAATTAATAGCTTGCCGTCCTGGCTGATATGGTCGGCGAGTACTGCAGCTGCCTTATGCAGATGTTTAATCTTGTCAGTTCCAAGCAGGCTGCTGAGCCGATAATTGGTTTCCTCAGTCGATGTTATGCCTCGCGACGCAAAAATACGTCGAAACACCGGATGCATATCTGGATTTAACTGCTCCTCAGGTACAGGCCGAATAATGATTTTTTTCTGACTAGCGTCACTCACTAGATTAGTGCTCGGAAAAATCGAGCAGGGAAGTCGGTTTTTTCCACCATTGGAAGCTAGAATATCGGCCTAGTATTAAATCGTTTTCAGCCCCAAACCTAAATCTTAGTTTGCATTTGTGCGACCTCACCTGTTGAAGCAATGGTTTGAATAAGCCGGTTTCCATATTGCTTAATAAAACTCGCAAACTGGCTTCACCGGGCAATTTCAGAGATTCTATTATGCTCATATCGATAATAATACTGTCGTGGATGAAATCATGCTTTTTTACTTGATCCAGTTTTACGCAGTTAATACCAGAAACCCTGGCAAATTGCGTCAACAGTTCGTCATCACAATACCAGTTGATGTTTTGTGCAGTTAATTTTGATAACTCTCCAGCCCCCCAGAACCATAGACTGTTGATTGGCAGCAGACCCGATGCTAGCCGGTCATGATTAATGTCGTGTTGATGCATAAACATTTGCATCTCGTTGGTCAGTTTGTACCAGGGTAAAGCCTGGCTGGACTGTACTATATAAGGCGCAGTCTTCTTCCCTACGATCGACAGATAATGTGGATAATGTTGTGCAGGTGTGCAGTGATGCAAATGCATCAACCATAACCCATGTTGCACTTCATCTATATCACAATCTACTTTAAATAATTCTTTTAAATCATTGATAATTATAACTATATCATCATAATTTGTTCGATTGGTTTCAAGTGGAATGACAATCGCATTGTGCATATCAGCTTTTAGGTGGATTGCCTGGAAGAGTAGGCTTTTATCGCTATTTCGGGTTTTTTGTTTAGCGTAGGCCTGGGCAAATGCCAGTGTTTGTAAATCGCTCCAGCCCATAGCGTCAATCAGCATCGACTCCAGATCAAATGCCTGATTCGGGTAATAGCGGCCAAATCGTAAAATTTTATTCAGCGCAGGTAATTCGAACTTTAGAAAGGATGAACTCAGCTCATTCACCGGCAAGTCAAATAATCCGGGGATGACGATATCGATAGTAACAGCCATGTCAGCTAGGTAATACCAGACGCTAAACTCGTGGTCATCAATTCGTTCAGGTCATTAGACAGGTTTGGCGTAGATACGATGACCTCGATTTGCTGCTTCATCAATTCGGACTGCGACGGTTCCAGTTTTCTCCAGTGCAAAAACCCATTCGCCATTCTTGCGGCTACCTGCGGATTGATCGCATCGAGTTCGATGATCTTGCTAGCTACAAATTCGTAACCAGCCCCACTGGGATCGTGGAATGCGCTCGAGTTGGCGATCAATGAGCCCAGCAAAGATCTTGCTCGATTCGGATTTTGTAATGAATAATCCGCATGATCAAACAGGGTCATAATCTGCGCTAGTGAGTCTCCGGCATATGACGAAGCCTGGGCGCTAAACCATTTATCCACCACCAGAGCAGTATCTTGCCATTGTTCGTAAAAGCGCGACACAATTTCATTTCGTGCCTGGTTTTGATAATGCACGACTGGTAATAAACAGCCGATTTGATCGGTCATGTTGCTAGCATCATTAAACTGTTGAAGGCACAGATCGAAGTATTGCTTCTTGTCGAGCGTCATCAGGAAGGCAAGGCATATATTTTTAACACTGCGCTTACCCATGTTCAGGGGCGTTATTCGATAATCACCCTGCTCCTGACACTCCTCGTAACGCTTTAGTAACAGGTCTTCTGTAGCCTGCGCAATTGAACGCCGGATACTTTCGCGTACCTGCCGTATCTTATGTACATCGATTCTATCCAGCATTTCGCCGAGATACTTTTCACTCGGTAATATCATCATTTCGGCGATTAACGCAAGATCCATTTCGTTATCGCTGAGTATTATTCGATATGCCTCCAGCAACCCCTGGTGTTGGGCGACTAAATTTTCATCTGCTGATTCGATCATGCCCAGCATAATTCGGGTGGCGTACTCCTGCCCAGCCTCCCAACGATTAAAAGCATCGGTATCGCAGGACATCAAGGTCGCCAATTCCTCATCGCGCAAATCGGTAGTCAATATTATTGGCGCCGAAAATTCTCGGAAAGCTGATATCAGTGGTTGCTGTTCTATGCCTTCAAACTTGAACCTTTGGCTTTGTTGTTTAATATCAATAATTTGTTCTACATTGCCTTGAGCATCGAGATTAATGAGCTTGCCCTGTTGATCGAACAGTGCAAGCCGCATCGGCATATGAAATGGCAGATTAGGCTCGCCCTGAGTCGCGCCCGGATCCTGCTTTATTTCCAGTTGTAGTGTTTTTTGAGTACTGTCGTACAACCGGCGGATATCAACTTTCGGCGTTCCTGATTGTTGATACCACAATTGGAAATGGTCAAGATCTACTCCCGAGGCATCCTGCATCGCCTGCCTGAAGTCATCGGTGGTCACAGCCTCGCCATCGTGCCGCTGAAAGTAAAGATCCATGCCTTTACGAAAATTCTTCTTACCCAGCAGGGTATGAATCATACGTACGACTTCGGCGCCCTTATTATAAACCGTGGCAGTATAGAAATTATTGATTTCCTGATAAGAAGCCGGTCGCACCGGGTGCGCCATCGGACCCGCATCTTCTGGAAACTGGTGGTTGCGTAACAAGCGAACATCGTTGATGCGCTGAATAGGACGCGATGCCATGTCCGAGCTAAACTCCTGGTCCCTGAATACGGTTAACCCCTCTTTCAAACTTAATTGAAACCAGTCGCGACAGGTGACCCGATTTCCAGTCCAGTTATGAAAATATTCATGTCCTATCACGCCTTCTATGGCGAGATAATCATTATCGGTGGCAGTTTGTGGGTTAGCCAGGACGTACCGGGTATTAAACACGTTAAGCCCCTTATTTTCCATCGCGCCCATATTAAAATCGTCCACCGCGACAACCATATATAAATCCAGGTCATATTCGAGGCCGAAGGTATCTTCATCCCATTTCATCGCTTTTTGCAAAGACAGTAATGCGTGTGCGCACTTATCTTTATTGTGGGTTTCAGTGAAAAACTGTAAGGCCACTTTTTTACCGGATGCAGTAATAAATTCACCCTCGATCTGGGCCAGATCACCTACGATCAATGCAAACAGATAGCTCGGTTTCGGATACGGATCCAGCCATTCTACCCAGTGGCGCTCGCCCGACTCACCTGAATTGATACGATTACCGTTCGACAACATGATCGGAAACCGTTGTTTTGGGGCGCTGATTTTGGTTTCAAAAACAGACATTACATCAGGCCGGTCGATATAATAGGTGATATATCGAAACCCTTCCGCCTCGCACTGCGTGCATAGATTGCCCGATGACAGGTAAAGGCCTTCCAGTCGGGTATTCTGCGCTGGATTAATTTCAACTTCGCAGGAAAATTCAAATTCGTCGGGCACCTCAAATATGACCAACTGCTCATCGGTCGTTTCGTATTGTCCGGAGAGCAATGGCGTACCGTCAATACTCAGCTTTAATAATTTGAGCCCCACCCCATCAAGGCACAGGGCGGCCGCGCTATCATCTGTCTGTCTTGATATCTGTAGGCGGCTATTAATTCGGGTTTGGCGTTCGTCAATTTCGAAAGCAAGCCTGGTAGTTTTGATAGTAAAATCAGGTGCCTGGTATTCACTCAGGAATTTACGTTTATTTTGGTCGGTTCTCATAATCACAGTGTTATAAAACGAACCGCCGAAGTTTACCTGAATCTACCCTGCAGATGATCGAATAATCCTGAAATATCGAAAAATGAAGCAACTGAAGCAGTTAAAACGCAAGTAGCAAAGCCTGGTAATATTTGTATGCCCTGTTGCGCAATTCGGCTATCATTCGCAGCGATTTTATTTGACCCTCCCGGAGAAGCTAAATAATGGCTATAGAACGTACTATTTCAATAATCAAACCCGACGCAGTGGCTAAAAATGTAATCGGTGAAATATATGCCCGATTCGAAAAAGCCGGACTGAAAATTGTCGCCGCGCGCATGGAACATCTGACAGCCGAGAAGGCGGGTGAATTCTATGCAGTTCACAAACAACGTCCATTTTACAATGACCTGATTTCATTTATGACTTCGGGCCCGGTCATGATTCAGGTATTGGAAGGCGAAGACGCTATCGCGAAAAATCGCGAAGTCATGGGCGCAACTAACCCGGCTGACGCCGCAGCAGGAACGATACGCGCAGATTTTGCGCAAACCCTCGATGAAAATGCTGTCCATGGTTCAGACGGTCCTGACACGGCCAGGGTGGAAATTGCATTCTTTTTCGGTGATGACGGCGTTTGTCCACGAACCCGTTAAGCCCCAATTTCATGGAAAGCCCTGAAAACTCCAGATTAGCGGATAGCCAGGTGCGATATTAAAACGCCTGGCCAGGCTGGCTATTTCCACCTATTTATTGAATTTGACTGGTGAAAATTCCAGACATCGTACTATTTGAGTTATACTGCCTTGCCCTGGGCGACAACTAATCAGTAGACCAATAGAGAAGGAAGCATGTACAGGGAAGTGAATTAATGCCAGCTACCGATGCCGCCCAGCCAATACCAGGAGGAGGCATACATGACCATCAAATATCAAAGCCTGCCAAACAACTTACTCGCTGCCAAAACCCAGGTTACACTATACAAGCGGGGTAAACCGGTAAGAATCACCCTCGAAGACGCCGCATTTTCGGTAATCACCGACTTCACTCATGTTAAGCCATTTTCGACTACCGGGGATGCAACTATTGACCAGATTAATAGTAAAATGATCGCCTGTGGGGTACGACTATTGTTTGTCGCAGAACACGATGAAGTTCTTCTCGGCCTGGTAACCTACAATGATATATTTGGCGAAAAACCGCTTCAATACATACAGGAACACGGAGGTAAGCGAGAGGAAATTCTGGCGCGAGATATTATGACACCCCGCAATCAGTTAGAAGCCTTGCAACAATCAGATATATCAACAGCACGTGTTGGGGATATAGTCGAAACCATGAAATCAAGTGGCCGGCAACATATCCTGGTATGCGAAAATCAGCCCGATGGATCACATGTCATAACGGGTCTGTTTTCATCGACTCAAATAGAAAATCGACTGCAAATCAAAATAGAGATGTCACCAAGAGCAAATACATTTGTCGATATCGAAAGAGCCCTGGCCTGATCGAGGTATGTGGTCTCTAAGCACGCAATATCGTGTTCAATTGCCACCATTCGGGTAAGTTAGCGATTGACTCAAGTATGACATCAGGCTTGATATCAGTCGCTAAATCCTGCTCCCTGTATTTGCCGGTTTTCACCAGAATTGTATTTATTCCTGCCTTTTGAGCGCCTTGGATATCGCCAACAATATCGTCACCAATCATAATTGCAGTTCGCGGTATTTCCTTGAAAGAATTCAGCGCCAAGTTGAAGAAGTCGATGGAAGGTTTGCCTATGACTTTTGCTTTACAGGAAGCCGCGTACTCAAGTGCCTTTATAAAAGGCGCCACATCGAGTCGCAAACCGTCGGCTGCGCGCCAATACCTGGTCATTCCGAGCGCGATTAACACTGGCCTCGATTCGTGCATCAATAATCGAAATGCCCGATTCAGGAGCGAATAATCCCATTCGTCACCAAGATCACCTATGACAAGGGCATCGGTTTCAGAGCCAGTCGTAGAACCCGGTTGGCCGATTCCTTTAAAATCAGACAACGCATCTTCTGTTACAAATAGTGCTGCATTTCTTATCTGATGATTGTTTAACCATTGCATAGCGGCAATAATCGGCGTAAAGATATCCTCAAGCCTGGCATTAATTCCGAGATGCTCAAGTTTGTGTAATAATTTCAGGCGTGATCGAGACGTGGTATTGGTAACGTATCGATGCTGGATACCTTCTGTATTAATCCAGTTAATTGCATCCACTGCACCGGCGATAAGCTTATCATCTTGATAGATAACACCATCGAGGTCGATTAATAGCGCAGGTTTGTCACCGGGCTGAATAGCCACAACCAGTTCTCCCGCCCCATTCAATGCCGGGGAAATAATGTAATAAAACCCTGTCTGGCCTGGCCAGGGTTAAGGGAATTTATCAGAAGTAAATTTTTTAATGTTATGCTGACCCATAATAACCCAGCGTGGTGTTGCTTTACCGGTTCCCGCCAACTGAAGTCCTGAATGGGCCTGAACCACCCTTTCGAGGCTCGCTTCCTGGCCGAGATCAACATCAACGATAAATACGTGTTTACCCTGCCTGAGCAGTGACTCGAAACGCCTGAAGTCTTTATGTGGTTCCTGTATTCCCCACAGACCACCAACCCAGGCACAAAATCCGAGCAGGACGATGGAAAGGAAAATAAATGGCACCCAGGAGTAGGTGTTGGCCCAGCCACTATACGAAGTGATAATTAACACCAATGCGGCAATAGTCACGCCTATCCAGGCCCCGGTGATGGTTCCATGGACCACATCATTCTTGAATACTGATTCCATGTTATGAAGGTGGTCGTGCGTATCGACACCGGCGTCGTCTGTACTAAAAACATGAATCTGTGGTTTATGTAAACCACAGGCTTCTAGCTCGACTTCTATCCGATCCAGATCATCCAGATCGTCGCTGATATAAAAATGCCTTTTCATCGCAATACCTCCGATCCTACAGCATGTTTGATATTTGACGCGATTTGAGTAGATGGGTTCCATTAGCATCAGGAAGGGATCTGTCAGCAAACCGATCACACATCGGAGGGGATAAAGGTTGGGGCATGCAGTCAATACCTGGACTACAAACAAAAAATCACCAGCTCCCAAAACCAGCATACGCCGCAAAATACGATGAATCAAGTGAGCAACCAGGCAAATCACCCGACCCACCCAGTGGTTCACGGACTCCTGTTCCACAAAACAATTTCGTGATAATGTCCTGCTGAAATGATTTTTATCTGGTCAAGTGTGAAATGAGAATAGAAGAGGATAGCAAACTCGATTACAAAGATGTCCTGATACGACCCAAACGCAGTACCCTGGGAAGTCGTAAAGATGTCGATTTGTTTCGAAAATTCAGCTTTCGCAATTTTGCCGGTAGTGAGGTTGAACACCATTACAATGGTATTCCAATCATGGCGTCAAATATGGATGGTGTAGGCACCTTTGAAATGGCCGACACACTGGCCAGGCTTGGTCTATTCACTTGCCTGGTAAAAAACTATGAAAATGATGAACTGATCAGCTTTTTCACTAAAGATCAGCCTAATCGTGTCGAAAATGTTGCCTATTCAATGGGCATTACCGGACAAGATTTTGACAAATTCGATGCGGTCTACAAGGTTGTTGGCAAGCAGTTAAAATACATCTGTGTCGACGTCGCTAACGGCTATTCAGAGCGATTTTCTTCCTTTATCAAGAAATTACGCGACGGCTTTCCTGATATTGTCATTATTGCCGGTAATGTAGTGACGGGTGAAATGACGGAGGAATTAATTCTCAGTGGTGCGGATATCGTCAAGGTCGGCATTGGACCCGGTAGCGTCTGCACCACGCGCATACAAACCGGCGTTGGTTTTCCACAATTATCGGCGGTTATTGAGTGCGCCGATTCCGCTCATGGCCTCGGGGGCCATATCATTGCCGATGGTGGCTGTACCTGCCCAGGCGACCTTGCCAAGGCTTTTGCAGCGGGTGCTGATTACGTCATGCTCGGGGGCATGTTGGCCGGCCACGACGAGGGGGGCGGTGAGGTGATCACCAAATATTATAAAACCGGAGAAGTGACCAGATCTGCCGACGATTGGGAAGATGTCGTCGAAGAACGCAAATTCGTGCAATTTTATGGCATGAGTTCGCAAGCAGCAAACGATAAACATTTTGGCGGATTAAAGGAATACCGCTCGTCAGAGGGTCGCGATATCCTGGTGCCCTATCGCGGTGAAATTAATACAACAATCCAGAATTTACTCGGTGGTATTCGTAGCACCTGTACCTACGCCGGGGCGAAAAAACTCAAATGGTTGAGCAAGTGCACTACATTTGTAAAAACCGGCCAGCAGTTTAATGCTGTTTTCGTCAAATAAGCGATCACAGTCCAGACCTGGCCTAAGCAGCTTTCGCCAGATCGAACCTAAATAATCACCTGAAATACCCGGAATTTTATCCTCAACAGCGAATCAAACTGCTTATTTAATGCGCCCGTTAAAACCCGCAAGGTTTGTTCTGACGCCGGTTTTAGTCGGGATTAGGAGCCCCTGCACTCCCAACCCTTTACTACATTTTGTACTACAATCAATATCAACTTTAGTCTCTAATCAAAAAATAGGCTAAAGCAGGATTACGCCAGCCCGGCAATCGCAGTCAGCCAGGGTGTTATGCGCGAGACAGGTTAACCAGAAGGCCATTTCCAGGTAAGTTAATGAGGGTATCGATGCTTACGAAGAATCAAAGCTGAAAATTGGAATACTGCCGAGAACATAATGAACATGGATTACTATCGTAAAAGAGCAATCTAGAGAAAAAATATGATTCAATCAAATCGATATCTCATCATCGCTAGCACCATTGGAATAATTTCCATTGTCTGCCTGATGATTCTCTATCGACAGTTTGCCTTCTCATCCCTGCTAAATCACGAAACCCGATCCAATGTGGCGATTACCGAAATATTGTCTAACGCGATCTCGACAGAATACCGGGAATTGCTTGACGCGGATCCCGCCACAATCCGTGAAATGGGTGCAAAACATCCAGCAATTTTACAATTAGATGCCGAGGTAAGGCAGTTGATGCGTGGATCGAAATTGTTAAAGGTAAAGATATATGATCTTAACGGCCTGGTCATCTTTTCCACTGACCCCTCACAAATAAACCAGGATAAAAGCAATAACACCGGTTTCCTCAGCGCCAAATCGGGTAAAACCGCGAGTATCATCGCCTTTCGTGACCAGTTCAACTCGTTCGAGGGTATGCGAAGCGATCTCAACGTGGTTTCGTCCTACATTCCAATTAGAAGTCATCCTCTGGATGAACTCGAAGCGGTATTTGAAGTTTATTCAGATGTAACCGATTTGATCAATCAAATGCAGCGTTTGCAGTGGCAAGTAATCATTCTGGTTCTTGGCAGCGTGGGGGTTTTCTACCTACTGCTTATTACGAATTCGCGACGCGTGGGTCGTATTGAAGCGGTGCGCCTTGAAGAAGCGGCCCGTAGCGAGGCGCAGCTTCGTTACCAGGCCAGTCATGATGCCCTGACAGGGCTATTCAACCGTCACGAGTTTGAGCGCAGAGCCAAGTTATTGATATCAAGGATCCGAAACAGTAAGGGTGAGCACGCCCTGTGTTTTATGGATCTTGATCAGTTTAGAGTCGTCAACGATACCTGTGGTCATATCGCGGGCGATGAGTTGTTGCGCCAGCTTGGCCATGTTTTAAAAGATTCAGTGAGAAAAAGTGACATTCTGGCCCGCCTCGGGGGTGATGAATTCGGCATCTTGATGGAACACTGTACGGCGGATCAGGCTAAACGGACGGTCACCGAATTACAGCAAACCATACAGAATTTTCAATTTTCCTGGGAAAAAAACTCCTTCCGCATAGGTGTCAGCATTGGCCTGGTTTCCTTTTCCGGAACCACTTCAAGTATCACTGAAGTTCTGAAACAGGCCGATGCCGCCTGTTATATGGCAAAAGACCTGGGGCGAAACCGTATCCATGTATATCAACCGGAAGATACCCAGATGGAACTACGCCACGGCGAGATGCAATGGGTTACCCGTATTAATCTTGCGCTTGAAGAAAACCGCTATATTCTATATGCGCAAAATATTGTGCCACTCAACAATAGCAGGGAAATACACTATGAGCTTTTGCTCAGGATGATTGACGAACACGGAAAAATCATTCCACCCAATATCTTTCTGCCAGCAGCAGAGCGTTATGATCTTATGCATAAACTGGATGTCTGGGTGGTTAATCATGCATTTGCTTTAATAGCTTCCCATCCTGCTTTTATCGAACAGATTCATTTCATCTCGATTAATCTTTCTGGTCAGTCGATCACCAATGTTAATTTTCTCAACTCGGTAATTGCACAAATAAAAACGCTAGACATCGAAGCCAGCAAAATATGTTTTGAAGTCACTGAGACAGCGGCTATATCAAATTTGCGAGCGGCATCTAATTTCATCTCCAGGCTAAGGGAATTGGGCTGTCATTTTGCATTGGATGATTTCGGCAGTGGGCTGTCATCATTTGCATATTTAAAGAACTTACCCGTCGATTATCTGAAAATCGATGGGATGTTTGTGAGAGATATAGCTGAAGATCCGATTGATAAAGCGATGGTAAGGTCAATTAATGATATTGGGCATGTAATGGGCATGAAAACCATAGCCGAGTTTGTAGAAAATAGTGAAATCAAGGGCATGTTAAGTGAGATAGGTGTCGACTATGCCCAGGGATACGGTATCGGAAGACCCCGACCCTTTGAAGAAATTCTCGGGCTGAGCAAAGATGAAGTGAAAAGCATCATAAAAACCATGCGGAATTGATCTGGTTTTTATTGCCTGGTGAACCACTCTGCGGCTTCGCGCACCGAATGCTGATCAAACTTCAACCTGAACTTCAGGTAAGCACCTTCTGCCGTATAACCGCTCGCAGTGAAATCGTCATCGCGGAAACCATCCCAGTTGTAACCCAGGCTCAACCACATGTTGCGGGCCGCATTCAGGCCCACTGACAGTCCATACGAGTATTGCGACTGATTTAGTTGCCTTGCAT
Source organism: uncultured bacterium (assembly GCA_965370015.1). GTDB lineage: Bacteria > Pseudomonadota > Gammaproteobacteria. The sequence continues at coordinate 20,416 of CBDUSZ010000026.1, forward strand.
TAAGGATATTTGCGTGAGCACCAATATCCCAGCGTTTACCCAGGTCACGGCGATATTCAGCACCGATTAAATCGGTATAACCCGAATAGCCTAAACCTACAAAAGTGCCTTTCGCATATTTGGCACCGTATTGCAGAGCCAGTTGCATGCCATCTTTTTTGTAATTGGCATTGATATTGTTAATCCATTTTGTGTTATCCAGTTCGACACTACCACCTAGCTGTCTATCGCTAACATAATCCGTACGATTAAAAACAATCCAGCGACTATCTAATGGTCGATAGGCCAGACCAAATCGCAAGTCCATTTTACGTTGCTGTTCACCTGACAATTTATCAGTATCGAATAACTGCAACCGCAACGACATGCCCAGGCCATCAGCAAGCTCACCGGCAAGACCGCCATAAACGCCTAACTTATCCTCGGTATCCGAATTGCGTTGCTCAACGCGTGCATTCCAGCGCCAACTATCACGACGGTAATTAACGCCAGCCGACACCGCGCTAAAATCATCACCCGCGCTACCGGATGCAGGAGGTACATTTAGGTTAAATGGCACCCCTGTATCCTTCAGGGTTTTACTACTATCAATGTTAGCATCGACGCTCCAACGCTCATTTAGTACCCATCGTTGGTTAAGGCCGACATTGGCGTATACGCGGTTACCATTTTCATCCAACTCGTGACCTAACGATGTGTTAACGGTTGCGCCTGTCCAGGGTGTTGCGCTCAGGCCGACACGCGTATTTTGAGTTTTAATATTGTCGCCATCGGTAAACTCATGCTCGGCAAATAAAGACAGCGACCGGGTTAAACGATAATCGGCGCCAAGCAAGGTGCGTGTTGGGTAATCTGTATTCGCATCGTTATTCAACGACTGGTCACGGCTTATATGTAAATCCAGACGATTATCCAGCAGTCTTGCACCCGCACC
>CBDUSZ010000027.1:0-21060 GCA_965370015.1 uncultured bacterium
CTGTTGAGTCTAAGCCTGTTGAGTCTAAGCCTGTTGAGTCTAAGCCTGTTGAGTCTAAGCCTGTTGAGTCCAGGCCAGTTGAATCTAAGCCAGCTGAGGCGAGACCTGTCAGAGTAAGCACTGCCTCGGCAGCAACGAAGTCGGTTGAAATAAATGTGACGCCGGAGGCAAATAAAGAAGTGCCTAAACCAGCTAGCGACAAGCTTAAAAACGAAACGTCAGCACCGGAAAGCACCTAACCTGGGTTAGGGACTGCACGGGCAAGGATTGCCCCCGCTATCCTGCTGCATCTCTACCAGGGCATGCCCCTGAGCGGCACGAACGTGGGTAATCCCTGGCGGTAAGGCGAGACATGGAGCCTCTTCCCGCCAGGGAGGTTCCTTAAGGTGCCGAGATTTGGTGCCTTAAGGCAATGGCGAGAGCGATTGCCGGGAAGAAACTATTCCCCGACACTTTACCTGGAATTAATTATATTGGGCTTCAGCAGTGCTATAGATGGAGTAGTAGTTGCTGCCGCCGGTATTTTTACCTGCCGAGTTCCTTTAATATTTCATCGGTAATATTAACGCTATCTCTGGCGTAGGCGACGCCTTCGGTAAATATAAAGTCATAGCCGTTATTTTCACCATAGCTCCGAATTACATCTGAGATTGTCTTCTGTAATTCCTGAATCAGCTGCTGGCGTCGCAGTTGCAAATCTTCTTTCACCGATTGCTGGTCAAACTGAAATTTGCGTTTATCCTGAATAATTTTTTCTTCGATTTTCTGCTTTTGCGCGGCACTCATGATCGCACTATCTTTTTGATAGTTCCTTTCCATCTCCTGTATTTTCATCGCCCTGGCGCGCAAATCGAGCTCGAGTTGTTTAAATTCTTTTTCCAGAGCCTTCGAGGCAGCCACTGCCTGCGGTGCTTGCTCAAGAATGATAGCTGGATTGATATAAGCGGATTTACCTGCCGCATTCACATTTAGTGCTACAAAACACAATAGTAACGGTATAGAAAATATCAATTTCATTGTCTTCTCTTACTGGCCGCTTACGGCCTCCTGGTTATTTAAACGTTGAATCAACAGCTCCTCGACATTATTAGCGTCTTCAAACAGCTTTTTAATATTTTCCGCTGAATAGGGATTGCCAATATCTTCGACGCTGGTGACCTCTTTTATCGGGTCGCTCTCTAATACTACTTCGGGCTCATCTGCTTTGACCCCTACCGCCTGTATTACGTTCAGGTTCGGATCATAATCCATGATCGTATACTCGATGCCTTCTGGTGGCGCGCCATTACTATACTGTAAAATACCCTCGGCATCGGTCCATTTGTAAATAACATCCATACTGTCCAGTGATTCACCACCGGGGATTATACCACCGGGCAATTTTAGCAAATCTGGTGATTGCAGATCGCTAAAGCTAAGCAGGGGCTTTCCATCCGAACCCTTGAGGATAGTGAAAGGCAGTAGTATGCCGATAACCAGCACCGAGATTAGCAATTTTACGAACAACTTCATAATAATCCCTGCTAATGCGTGAAATACTCCATGAGAGTATAGGATAGCCCGGTTAAAATTTTTTCCCGCGCTGATCGGGCTTTTGCACTCTCCCTGCCGGGCAGCCGTTGGTCTTTATACTCAGCATCGCGCCCACGTCTGAATGCCGGTTCACTGGTTCTCACGGAAAAATGTGATTCAATTTAACCATCCTTAATTATTGCTCAGAGTCGGATTTCAGTTAATCCATTCATCAGATTCAGCAACACGTCGGGGATTCGAATACTACCGTCAGACTGTTGGTAATTTTCCATTATTGCAACCAGGGTCCGACCGACTGCCAGCCCTGAACCATTTAGCGTATGTACCAGTTCGGGCTTGCCGGTTTGTGGATTACGCCAGCGTGCTTTCATGCGCCTGGCCTGGAAGTCGAGCATATTGCTACAGGACGAAATCTCACGATAGGCATTTTGCCCGGGCAGCCAGACTTCAAGGTCGTAAGTTTTCGCCGCCGAAAACCCCAGGTCTCCGCCACACAGAATAACTTTTCGGTAAGGCAGTTCGAGTAATTGTAATATTGTCTCGGCGTGACCGGTTAAGTCTTCCAGAGCCTGCATTGAGTCTTCGGGTTTCACGATTTGTACCAGCTCAACTTTTTCGAACTGATGCTGGCGTATGATACCGCGTGTATCGCGGCCGTAGGAACCGGCCTCGGAACGAAAACACGGCGTATGAGTCACATACTTCAATGGCAAATCATCGGCTTCGACGATTGTATCGGCGACAAAATTGGTGACCGGTACCTCGGCAGTTGGAATTAAATATAGATCGTGATTTTCGGAAACGATATGAAACAGGTCTTCCTTAAATTTAGGTAACTGTCCGGTACCAACCAGTGTTGCCTCATTCACCAGATAAGGCGCATAGGCTTCGGTATACCCGTGCTCTATGCTGTGTTGATGAATCATGAATTGAATCAGGCTGCGCTGCAGGGTTACTAGCGGCCCGGTCATGGACACGAATCGCGAGCCGGATAATTTCGCCGCACGTTCGAAATCCATGCCTTTTAAACCGACGCCAAGATCAATATGGTCTTTTACTTCGAATTCAAATACAGGCTTTTCTCCCCACACCAATACTTCTATATTATCTTCTTCGGTATTCCCGGGCGGAATCGAAGCATCGGGGATATTGGGCATTCCCAGCAGCAGGTCTGAAAGTTTGCTTTGTAATTCGTCCAGGGCCCTTTCGGCCTGCTTGAGTTTATCGCCGAGTGCTGAGACATCGTCTAACAGGGGTTGAATATCATCGCCTTTCGCTTTGGCTTTTCCAATCGCCTTCGATTTACTGTTCCTTTCGCTTTGAAGTTGTTGCGTATCGACCTGTAATGATTTTCGCTGTTGCTCCAGCGCATTGAACAGTTCGGCATCAAACTCGTATTTCTTAACGCGCAGTTTCTCAACGACGCTATCGAGATCGGTACGTAAAAGCTTTGGATCTAGCATTAGAATTCCCTGAATTTACCGCGGTAAAGTAATTACTTATCTCAAAAAAAGGTGTTTTGCGCTTATCAAACCAGCCCAGGCACCCAGCAGGCAGGCTATTACGCTGACGAGTATATAGGCAAACGCTTTAATCACCGCACCCGTCTCGATCCAGTGGATGGTATCCATCGAAAAGGTGGAAAATGTGGTAAAAGAACCGAGAAATCCGACAATCAGACCCAGTCTGAGTTCATTACTAACATCAAAACGCTGTACCAGTACTACCGTCAAAAACCCCATGACCAACGACCCAGTCACATTGACCATGAGCGTACCATAAGGGAAATTATTTCCTAACCAGGAATAGGTCACGGTAGATACCCAATAGCGGGAGATGGCGCCCAGAGAACCACCCAGTGCGATCACAATATAGATAGACATTTCAGGTTTCGGCAAAAATACGATATTGTACCGATCGTTTCGGAAGATGCACCCGACATCCTGAATTTTTTCAACCGCATCTGTCACTACGCTCGAAACCCGATGAAAAACATGCGCTATGCAAAAAGCTATCTCACAATCATTAACCCGGCAAATTAAGCAAATTGGCCTGGACCTCGGATTTCAGCAGGTTGGCATTACCGACACCCAGCTCGATCAACACCAGGCTAATTATGCGCACTGGATAGAACAGAATTATCACGGTGAAATGGCTTATATGGCACGTAACGTGGATAAGCGATTGCACCCTCGAACGATGATTCCGAATACACTGTCAGTCATCTGCGTACGCCTAGATTATTGGTTTGACGAGGGTAATTGGCCACAGGACCTGCTTGATCACAACGAGCTAGCCTATGTCTCGCGTTATGCTCTCGGGCGCGATTATCACAAGTTAATGCGTAAACGCCTGCAACATTACGCAACCAAAATATCCGAACTGGTAGGTGAAATAGGATACCGCGTGTTTACCGATAGCGCCCCTGTACTGGAAAAGGCGCTTGCCGCGAAAGCGGGTATCGGCTGGCAGGGCAAGCACAGCAACCTGTTGCATCGGAATCATGGTTCATGGTTTTTCCTGGGTGAAATTTACACTGATTTGAGACTGGATATCGATCAGCCGATAGAAAATCATTGTGGTCGTTGTACCACCTGTATCGATGTTTGCCCGACACAGGCGATTGTGGCACCTTACGTGGTCGACGCCCGGCGCTGCATTTCTTATCTGACGATTGAACATAAATCAGCCATTCCGATTGAATTCCGTTCGGCTATCGGCAATCGAATCTACGGATGCGACGATTGCCAGTTATTCTGCCCCTGGAACCGGTTTGCAAAATTGAGTCATGAACTCGATTTTCAACCGCGGCACGGTCTCGACCGTATTTCTTTACTCGAATGTTTCGCCTGGAGCCAACAAGATTTCGATTTAAAAATGCAGGGATCGGCAATACGCCGTATCGGCTACCAGAGTTGGCTGCGAAATATAGTGATAGCGCTTGGAAATGCCGAGTATGATCCACATATAATAGCTACCCTGCGATCAAGTTACGCACAACACAATGCGTTCATTCAAGAGCATATCGATTGGGCCATTCAGCAACAAGCGAGTAAGGCATGATGAAAGACTGGCAGGCATTTATCGAATCACAGCACGGGAAACTGGAAACTGGCAACTTTATATGCGACGCCAGCGAACTGGGCCTGATCCTGGTTAACGGTGACGATGCCGAGAGTTTTTTACAGAACCAGCTTAGCAATGACCTGAATCATATCGATGAAACCAGGTCTCAACTCAGTTCATATTCGACTGCCAAGGGTCGCATGTTGAGTATTTTCCAGGTAGTGCGCATTTCCAGTGGTTTTATTTTAATCACCCCACTCAGCCTGGTGGCGTCATTGCTGCAGCGATTACAGATGTTCGTCATACAGGCAAAAGTCACGCTGGCTGATGCCTCGGGGCACTTCACCCGGTTTGCGCTGCAAACCGACAACCCGGTGGTAACCGGAAATCCGCTATTAGCACAGCAGGAAGCCGCGGTAATTCAGAATGACAGTTTGATATCGCTGCAACTTAGTCCTCTTAATGACCAAAAGCGTTACCTGGTGTTATGCCTGTCGCTCGATGAAGCGAAATCACTGTGGAATGAATTTCAGCAAAATTTATCTGTGAGTCATTTTACAGCCTGGCGTTTATCGCAGATAAAATCCGGCATTCCAACCATATACCCGCAGACCCGCGAGGAATTTGTATTGCAAATGGCAAATCTCGATTTGCTCGAAGGTGTCAGTTTCAAGAAAGGCTGCTACCCGGGACAGGAAATAATCGCACGCATGCATTATCTGGGAAAATTGAAAAGACGCCTGTTTCTGACAAACTTTAAAACCGATAAATGTCCATTGCCGGGAGACGATATTGTAACCTGTGGCGCCGAATCCGCGGATGGTAGCGGCAAGGTGGTGGATGCAGTGGTCGATGATGCAGGGCTATGCCATTGCCTTTATATTGCACAAATCAAAAAAGCCACTAACAACGATTTATGCCTGTATGATCAATCGCAGATAGCGCTCAAACCTGTCGATATGCCTTACACCGTGCCTGAGGTTTAAAATTAACCAGGCAAATCAGAATATACGCCGATCATCGTGATTTGCGGCAATCGAAATATTTTAATTACCTCCCTATCCGCCTGGCAACACCTATCCAACAGCTTGCATGCTGGTAATAATCTGGTTCAAAATAGGCTCCACGTTGGTGTAGTTGGAAAGAACTGGATAGTACGCACCATCGCGCTCTAGCATCAAACTGGGAAAACTATCGATACCGATTGATCGCGCCGAATCGATTTCATCAAGCAATTGTTGGTGGGTTTTCGGATCAAGCAACTGACTGCTAAATCGATTCGCGTCCAGCCCGATTTCGTCTGCCAGTTCAATCAAAGTTTCGTTATCGGAAGGGTTTCTTGCCTGTTGGTAATACGCCTGTTGAATCGCCTGCGTCATGATCCGGTCATACTGCTCACCCTGCTCGCGCGCCGCGATCACCGCCCGGCAAGCCGGATAAGTCGAACGTCGTGGCGCACATTGACTCCAGAAATCAAAATTGAACACCTTGCCGGGAATCGTCGCCTCGATTCGATGCCAGGTCTGCTGCAACATTGCCTGCATTGATTCCGGCATCGGCATATCCGAATCTGCTGCCAGCCCGCCCAGCAGTCGACGCACATCAAGCTCCTCTGGAAGCTGCTCCTCCAATTGCTGGTAAACATCACTAAATCCCCAACACCAACTACACATCGGGTCGTGGACATAAATCAGCGTGGTTTTTATTTTATCGGCCATGTATTAAATCCTGAATAATAGTATCGCAGCTATTGATCGAATCGATACCAGCAACGCTCTTACCCGCCTGCCAGTAGTCACGTTCACCGCTTTCATCGAGCGCCGATTTTTTCAATTGCCAGATCGATTTAAGCGCATATATCGTGCGCATCCAGTGTTTGGTCCTGCCGCCAGACAACATCCATTTGGCGAATTTACCAGATTTCAAACCGGCGCGTTTGATATAGTCGGTATTAATCAGCGAAACCGGAATACCGGTGAGCCTCTCTGATAATACGATATCCGATTCTTTAGCATCGAGAATTGCCTGCTTGTAAACTGTGCTGGCCAGGCATTCCACACTGGCAATAAATCGGGTTCCCATCTGACAGGCAGCGTAACCAATATCCAGTGCCTGCTGAAATCCTGCCCCATCGCCGATACCACCCGCGCAAACCAGCGGCACATCTAATTGCTGTAACTCGTCGTATAGCTGTTGAATACCCTTCTCCCCGGCGTGGCCACCTGCGCGGTTATTCACACAAATTAAACCATCTGCACCATTATCGAGGCCAATTTTAGCCCATTTCAACTCGGTCACATCGTGATAAACCAGTCCACCCACGGCATGTACCCGTTCGGCTACCCAGTCTGGCTTCCCCAGTGAAGTAACGAAAAATCGTATGCCCTCCTCGAGCGCAACATCAATCCACTCTGACATCCGCGCAGCATATTTTTTCGATGATTTTTCGATCAGCGCATTCATGCCGATGGGTTGATCGGTGAGCTTGCGCATCAGTCGAATGCCCTCACGGTATTCGTGGCCATGAACATAAGTTAATGATATCGGTTGCATTATGCCGAGCCCACCAGCCTCCGATATCGCGGCGACCAGTTCAGGGTTGCTACAGGGATACATCGGCCCACCGATTATTGGATGCCGGATACCCAGGGTATTGCAAAATTGAAGCGCCGCTGCCGGCAGCTGATTCTCGGTCATATTTATTTTCTATACCCTATAAGCCAGGTGGCGCGAACAATCGCTACCACGTCACCGGTTTCGTCAATAATTTCTGTTTTAGCCTCACAGGGCGTATCGTCACCGACAAGCCCGGGTAACTCGAAATTCGCGCTCGCTGTCAGTTTACCGCGCGCTTTTTTGAGATACTCTGCCTGCAGCCCGAGGACGATACCGCGCATATTGCCGTGTAATGTGCTCAGCACCGCCAGTCCGGTAGTAATTTCACCGAGATTGATGAGTGCAATTGCATGAATAGATTTCAGATGATTACGTACTCGCCAGCGATCGCGTAATGACACCCGCGCAAACCCGGGTTGCAACACCTCAACCCGTGACCTGATGCTACCGCTATAGGGCGCATACCAACCAAGAAACAAACTGAAAAGTATCGACCCGGCGGGCACCACGCTTAGTCGCTGCCACCATCGCAGTATATTATTTTCGGAATAATTAGTAATGCCGGTATCCATCAAACTGCCTTATTGCAGTAAATCTGTAGTGGTCTGAATAATGCTAAAACAAAACAGTTGAAACATATCACCATAGAATCTTGAGTTCAAACCGCAAATGCGCTATTAATGATTCATGGACATTAAAACCGACAAAGAAAGACTAATCAGAGCATTCGACCACATGGTCGAAAACGTCAGCCAGTCTCTTCATGAAGCCGAAGAGGCGCTCGCGCCTACGATCGACGAAATGGTGCACAATGCGCAAACGCTGGCCAGCGATATACACAAACTGTCACAGGAAGAATCCGAAAAACTCGGCGAAACGCTAAAACGGGACATCCGAAAAGCCAATAAAACACTCAATCAACAGAAAAAAGAACTGAAGGACTGGCTAAGTTTCGACCTCTCCCTGGTAGAAGACAAGTTTGTCGAACTGATCGCTCGCGCCGCGGATAAATCCTGGCTCGATTTTCGTGCCTTCGAAAACGAAAACAAAACGGCTGAAACATATCGAACCGGTGAAATTTGCAGTGCCGGCACGCTATGCTGTAAAAACTGCGCACAAACCATGAACCTGTCTAAAACCAGCCATATCCCGCCCTGCCCCAAGTGTCATCATACTGAGTTTTACCGGGTGATTTCCTGATTTAATTATGGATTGTGGAAAGACCTGGTGCTGAATTTTTCTGTGACAGTTAGTCAGGCGGTAAGGCAATATGAAAATAGAATTCACCAATATTGGGATGTTAGACCCTATACTACCCAATCGGTATAAGGTTTCTCGGTTCTTATGCTGTAATTTTTCCGCCGAATAGCAAATCTAAGATCATTAATTGCCATTGATTGCTTTTCGCTGGTTTCGGTATGCAACTCGTTCGAAGCTGTAATAACCCCCTCCCTGCTAACCGGGTGATGAGCACGGTAATTTGTATCATGTTCCTTTCCCAGCTTCTAACAGGATGATTTCCAGTATTTCCAATCAATTTCCCGGTAAAGCGGCGCACGAATAGTTTTAAACAGAAACTTGAGCGCATCTATCGCCTGTCGCTGTTGCCAGGCCTCTTTATTCCCATCATGCAACAGTGACGAGAAATAATCAGCAATGGAATCCCGGGTATGTTGTTTAAACCTGGTTTCCTTATAACACCGAATGAATGCCTCGCAATGACGAGCATACCAGGGGAGTAATGCAGGTTTGATATTATTATCTGAAAGCACAACTAAGTAGTTGTCCCAAAAGCGTTTTTCATGATCTTCTTTACTCATTGACACATCCTTTGTGCGTCATTTAGTATCCTTTCTAATGGAGAAAAATTACCGAAATAGAAGGATTTCGTCTAGTTCCCCTTATTCACGACTCCTTCGAATAAACTGTTAGGCCAACAAGTACTGGGAGAAGATTGTGGAAAATTTGGACGTTTATAAGATACTGAGCTATGGCGCTATTGGTCTCGGTTGTATCCTTGCTTTCCTTTCTTATCAACTGCTCAGTAAAGAACAGGGCATGAAACAACCAAGGCAACAAATATTGACGTCTATTTATGCGTTTATGGTGTTCTCTCTTGTCTTAAGCTCAATTGGGTTCGTGACCGAATTTGCGAGGGATCGAAAGATTTCAGCGGTCAAAAACCAACTTGAATCAGAACGCACCAAGAACCGGGAAGTGGCTAATAGTCTATCAGAAGTGCTACGTGTAAAAGAAGTGGCTGCCCTGGAGTCTAATGCGAGTCCAGAGATTCAAAGACATATCAAATTGTTGAAGAGTAGCGTTACCCGGTTGAGGGGCTCTACTAACTGACAGTACTAATTAGTAAATGCTAGAGTTTTTCATTGACCCATGGCCTAACAGGAAATTCAAATTGATTCGGCGCGTAAACGCGACTCACAATTTAATTAGGCGTTAGCTGAGGAAATATTGACGCTTTAACGTTATAACGCTACTCTCGGGATAAGAGGTTTATGTCATGAGCGATTTATCTAAAAGATCAACGATTTATTTTGAGCCCGAGATTCACCAGGCATTACGAATGAAAGCAGCGTCTACACATATTTCAGTTTCCGAGGTAGTTAATGAAGCGGTGCGAATTGCCCTGCGAGAGGATCAGGAAGACTTAAGTGCATTCGAGCAAAGGGCGAGAGAACCGATCTTAAGCTACGAGGAGCTACTGAAAGATCTTGAGTCAAATGGCAAGTTATAGTCTTGCATTTAAAAAATCTGTTGCAAAGGATCTACGCACTATCCCAAACAACGATGTTAAGCGAATACTGAATCGTATAGAGTCACTATGTGAAAATCCAAGAGCAGAGGGTTGCGTCAAACTCTCAGGTGAAGAGAAATACCGCGTAAGGCAGGGAGTGTATCGAATTATTTATGAAATTCAGGATAAGGAGCTCATTATTTTGATCGTCAAAGTCGCTCATCGCAGCCATGTATATAAAAGCAGCTAACAAAAACATCAAAAGCTATGCTCGTGCCTCGCACGTTTTATGTTGGCGTTGAGGCATTCCGAAAAACTGAGAGGTAAATATGAAAAATATTATTGCCGGATTAATCGTATCAGGAGCTCTCATTTTACCAACATACGGATATGGACAAATGGGAATGATGCAGGGAGATGGCATGATGAATGGAGGGATGATGAATGTGTCAATGATTCGGTATCGTTTCGTCATGCGAAACGGCATCAATGAAAAATATGCTGATAAAGTCAATCCATTGCAAATCACTGTCAATAATGTCAAAGATGGGAAAAAGCTATATGAGCAAAACTGTGCAAACTGCCATGGAACATCCGGGCAAGGTGATGGTGATGCCGGCAAAAATTTAATCCCTCGCCCGGCCAATATTGCAATTTCCAGTAAAATGCCTATGGCTACCGACGGTTATCTCTCCTGGACGATTGCTGAGGGAGGAGTTCCGTTACAAACGGCAATGCCACCATTTGCAGGCGTTATTAAAGAGGACGATATTTGGAAATTAATCATCTATCTGCGGCAACTTTAAGCAACCTAACATGGCAAATTCTCTCGGGCGTCAAAAAGCGTCGCTGGTTCCTTGCTTTGCTTTTTGGTACAGGCGATTCGCAACGTTATGGGGGTAAATAGTGAAATTTATTAACTCGATTAGAGCATCGATGCTTTTAGGGAAAGGACACAAGTTTTTAGAGAGTGGTCGTTATCAAGAGGCATTAGAAAAGGCACTAAAGGCCAAGAATTTGAAACTGGAAGAACAGTTCGAGTGGTTGTGCCATTCAATCGAGGGCAAATCTAGATATCATCTTGGGGACAAAAAAAATGCTTTACCCTCTTTACGAAGAGCACAGGAAATACTGGCATCAAAACTTGAAAAAGAGAAAGAGTCAACGCCCCTGCGAAACATTATGAACGACATCACAAGATACATAGAGAAAATTGAACACGGTGACTCATAGCAAACTAATGCAGTCGGATGCTCCGCTTCGCTACGCACCCCTCAGCTGGCGTCAGCTCTTGAAGTCTTTGCGCTCAAATATTCGTAGTCAGCAGAAGCATGTTCCACCTAAATACCGATAAAGGAAAATAACCAATTGATGGAACGGTCCAACTATAAGCACTTCAAAAATGATTCGGTGCGTAAACGCGCCTCACATTTGTAAGTGAGCGTTAGACACAAGAGTGCGAGACTTAAATTGAACCATGAGTAATCTTGAAGGCATAGGGTATAGCGACTGGTTTAAGAGTCGAGTCGATAATGAAAAAATTGCTGCTCATGGAGTTGCTCGGATAGTTTCTGTGCATAAAGATAGTTACACCGTGACGTGCGGAGGTGGGGAGATATTTGCTGAGTTGTCAGGAAACCTTCTTTACTGCGCCGAGACTGCTAGCGATCTTCCTGCGACTGGTGACTGGGTATATGCAGATTTTTATGACGATGATACCCATGCGATTATTTATGGAGTGTTTCCAAGAAAGACGCTCCTGAAGAGAAAGGCGGCCGGAAAGTTAGTTGATTTCCAATTGATAGCTGCAAATATTGACGTTGCCTTCATTATTCAATCTTTGAATGACAATTTTAATCTACGAAGATTGGAGCGCTATTTAGTTATGGTCAATGAAAGTGGAATTGAGCCTGTTATTCTACTGAGTAAGTGCGATCTTATGCCTAAAGAAAAGGTTGACGAAATTAAGGAAAAAGTTCTGGGTATCGCTCCTCAAACTAGCGTAATTGAGTTTAGCAATTTAAACCGGGAGAATATTGATTCAATTACTAACTCATTAAAGAGCGGTTCTTCCTATTGCTTGTTAGGATCATCTGGCGTTGGTAAAACTACCTTACTTAACAGCATAATAGGTAATGAGAAATTTGAAACACAGCCAGTAAGTAAAATACAAAGTAAAGGCCGACATACTACAACAAGCCGTCAATTAGTCCGATTAGAAAGTGGGGCAATGATAATAGATACCCCGGGAATGAGAGAGCTTGGTAGCATGTCGGTAGATGATGGCCTGGATGAAACTTTCTCAGAAATACGGGAGCTTTCCCAAAGCTGTAAGTTTAGTAACTGTTCCCATTCCAATGAAAAGGGCTGTGCAATCCTGGCGGCTATAAAGGCTGGTGATCTGTCCGATCAACGCTATCAAAACTACCTGAAGATGAAAAAAGAGTCCGAATTCAATCAAATGTCCTATTTAGAAAAAAGAAACAAGGATAAGAGTTTTGGGAAGCTGATTAAATTAACGATGAAGAATAAGCAAAGGTAATCCACCTAACAATTGCATCAACCAACACACCTCCACTGTGCTTTTTTATGCGTGAATCGCACAAACCTCGCTCCGCTACGGCGCTCGGCTGATGCCTGGCGTTAATGGGATCAAATATTGTCTTAACATTTATTGAACCCATTTATGAACCTTTTACCTCCAGGTATTTTGGGCCTGGTAATCTCAATTAACTTCCGGCAGCAATCAGGCTTGCATTACCACCGGCTGCCGTCGTATCGATACACAAGTGCCGTTCTACGACCAGGCGTTCCGGCATGTTGGTTTCGGTAATCAGTGGCAGCAGTGGGCCTTTGCGTTCAGCGAGTGCCAGCCGATAAGCGTGCAGGGTTTGAGTTTCGGCCTGGGATAATACCGCATCGTAACCATTTACCAGACGCAATGCCTGCGCGGTCAATAAACCCTCGATACCCGCTACTGGCAAACCCTTGTCATTAAACACTTTAAGCGCATCGGCGACCCCAGGGGCAATTACTACCACCGCGTTACCCTGTGCCAGTGCGGAGATAGCCTGTGTCAGCGCCGCCTCAGATGTTGGGCCGAGGCAAAGTAGCAATCCACGGGCATGGGTCGATAAGTGGTTGGCTTCACCAGTGGGGCCCGGCATCTCGTTGATATCGGCGGAAAATTCAGGCTTCACACGCCCCAGTGCCTCGACTGCCCCTGTAATGGCTTGTTCTGGTTCGTTTAACACTGACCATTGCTGTTGATTAACACCATCAATCAACGCCTGCAGTTCATCGCTGTCAATATTACGCGCCGATTCCCCTGGCAGAGCCTGTGTCTCAGATTTTCTGAATCGTTGAACATAAGCTGGCCCACCCGCTTTCGGTCCAGTGCCAGACAGGCCTTCACCACCAAATGGCTGGGAACCTACTACCGCGCCGATCTGGTTGCGATTGACATATATATTGCCGACCTTGATACGTTTTACGATTTGCTCGACGCGAGTATCGATTCGTGTATGGATACCAAAAGTTAATCCAAAACCTTTAGCGTTTATTGCATCAACGACCTGATCAATCTCGTTAGCTTCAAATGTCGCGACGTGAAGCACGGGTCCAAAAATCTCTTCGTCCAGGTCTTCGATACCATTTAGCTTAATCACTGTCGGCGCTACAAACATACCCTGGTCAGGAATGGCTATCCGTTTTAACAGGCAGCCTTTCTCTTCCATCACCCGGCAATGGTTTATTATTTTATGTTTAGCTGCCTGGTCGATTACTGGCCCGATATCTGTAGACAACAACCAGGGGTCAGCGACGCGCAGTTCGTCCATCGCACCGAATAACATCTCGAGAAATTTATCGGCAACATCTTTCTGCACATAAAGCATGCGCAAAGCCGAACATCGTTGCCCGGCACTCTGGAAAGCCGATGCCAGAACATCGCGTACTACCTGTTCCGGCAGGGCCGACGAATCGACAATCATCGCATTCAGTCCACCGGTTTCTGCAATCAAGGGCGCATCAGGCGCCAGGTTCTGTGCCATATTGCGATTAATGTGATACGCGGTATTTGTTGAGCCGGTAAAACAAACGCCAGCAATACGTGGATCCGAGGTCAGCGCTGCACCAACGCGCGCACCATCACCGGGTAATAATTGAACCACGGATTTTGGAATGCCGGCCTCGTGCATCAAGGCAACCGCGCGCGCGGCGATCAAACTGGTTTGCTCGGCGGGCTTGGCGATCACGCTATTACCCGCCGCAATGGCGGCGAGAATCTGGCCACTGAAAATTGCCAGCGGAAAATTCCACGGTGAAATACACACGACCACGCCCCTTGCTTTGCCAATTTTGTCGACTCGCTCGGCTTCGTTGGCATAATACAGTGCAAAATCGACCGCCTCGCGGACCTCTCCAACTGCATCGAGCCAGTTTTTACCAGCTTCGCGGGCGGCCAGAGCAAATAGTTCTTCAGCATTAGATTCGTAAAGATCGGCCAGTCGACGCAGGCAGTCGGATCTGGTTTTTACAGGTGTTTTGGCCCAGTCAGAATATCCATCGCAGGCGTGGTGTATCGCAGATTCAATATCCTCGGCAGTCGATTCAGTCACATGACCAACCAGATCATCCTGGTCCGCCGGGTTATACACCGCGATTGAGCCTCCCTTCCCCGCTGCTACCGCGAGCATTGGGGCTGCCTGCCAGACCGTGTTCCTGTAGGCTTCACGCTTATCATGAATCCCGCTTATCTCCGCAATATCAGTGATATCCCAGCCTCTCGAATTGCGTCGAGAATCACCATAAATTTGCCCTGGTGGGGCGATGTGTGGGTTAGCAATTTCCACTCCCAGCGCCTGGACCTGGTTGAATGGATCTTTGGCGATATCTTCAGGCGAAATACTGCTATCCACTATCTGGTTAACAAATGAGCTATTAGCGCCATTCTCAAGCAAGCGACGCACCAGGTATGCCAACAGGTCCTGGTGTTTGCCAACGGGTGCATAGATACGGCATCGAGCATTTTCTTCGCGCACCACGTAGTCGTACAACGACTCACCCATCCCGTGCAGGCGCTGAAACTCGAAATTGTCTTCTCCCCGGGCTAGCTCCAGCACTGCAGCGACCGAGTGTGCATTATGGGTGGCAAACTGGGGATAGATTCGATCGGTCATGCCTAATAATTTTTTTGCGCAGGCCAGGTAGCAAACATCGGTATTTACCTTGCGTGTAAACACCGGATAATCAGGCAAGCCAAGAACCTGGGCACGTTTGACCTCGGTATCCCAGTAGGCGCCTTTTACCAGGCGTACCATGATCTTGCGATCGAGTCGTTGAGTGAGCGCATACGCCCAGTCGATCACCTGGCTCGCGCGCCGACCGAATGCCTGCACCACAATGCCAAAGCCGTCCCAGCCTTTTAGCGCCGGATTGCTCAGCACTGCCTCGATCACATCGAGTGAAATGTCTAGGCGATCAGCTTCCTCGGCGTCGATGTTAAAGCCCATGTTGGCGGACCGCGCCAGCATAGCCAGGGAACTGGTACGGGCTACCAGCTCGGTCATCACTCGGTCGTACTGACTGATTTCATAACGCGCATGCAATGCCGATAATTTAACCGAGACACCCGGGTTATTGCGAATATCCGCCTGCGTACAGGCTGGCGCCAGGGCGGTAATAGCGTCTGAATAGGCGAGGTGATAAAGACGCGCATCAGCCTCGGTACGAGCCGCCTCACCCAGCATATCGTAGGAATAGGTATAGCCCTGTGCTTCCAGTTCTTTAGACCTGCGTCTTGCCTTGTCTATGGTGGTGCCCAGCACAAAATTACGCCCCAGTTCTTTCATCGCCTGGGCAATCGCAGTACGTACCAGCGGTTCACCCATTCGCTTGACCAGGCTTTGCAGGGTGATTTTCAATCCCTTTTCATCCGCAGGGGCGATAATCTTACCTGTGAGCAACAAGGCCCAGGTTGAGGCGTTCACCAGGGAAGAATCTGAATGTCCCAGGTGGATGCCCCAGTTACCATGCGAGATTTTGTCTTCGATTAGTTCGTCGATTGTTTGCGCATCGGGTACGCGCAGCAAAGCTTCTGCCAGACACATCAGGGCAACGCCTTCTTTACTGGTCAGACCATATTCAGCGAGAAAATTTTCCATCATACTCGGCCGACTGGAACGTCGTACTTTTTCGATTAACGCGGCAGCTTTTTCGCTGATGGAGCGCCTTTCCAGGGTAGAAAAATGAGCGCTATCGATCAGCTCTTTAACCACGCGAGACTCGTTGGCCAGGTAATAGCTACGAATCGCCTGGCGAAGCTCGTCAGCCGACAATTGAGGTATCACCGCAACGCCCGAATGTTTCATATCACAATCCGCCCAATCAGTTTATGCTGCTTCATTTTAATGCTTAATAATTTCCATAATGCCTGTTTATTTAGTTTTTATCTTCCTATAGTATTTATCTGAATTGTATATTTAGTCTAATTTATCCATTTTGAGAACCTAATTAGGTATTTAGCCTAAAAACAGCCTTGATACAAACAGGAAACCATCGATGACTCTGCCTGACCGCTTCGACCTCGCCATTATTAAGGAATTACAAAGCAATGCGCGAATTACTATTACCGAACTAGCATCGCGCGTGGGGCTGTCAAAAACACCCTGTCAGGTTCGCATGAGGCGTCTACAGCACGAAGGCTATATCCTCGGATACACGGCACTGATTAATAGAAGCAAGCTGGGGGATAAACATATTGCCTTTGTCCAGGTTACCTTGAACGACACTAAAACGAGGGCATTGGATGCATTTAATCAGGCTGTTCGCGGCATTGTCGAGGTAGAACAATGCCATATGATCGCAGGTGGCTTCGACTACCTGCTGAAAGTGAGGACAGCCGATATGGAAACTTATCGCGCCATCCTCGGTGAAAAAATTTCCTCGCTGCCACACGTGGTACAAACTTCGACCTTCGTGGTAATGGAAAGTGTGAAAGACCTGCAAAACTAGGTTTACTATTTCGCGGTGGTTTGCACGAGTGTTGGGTCAAAAATAAGCGCTTAAACCGATGCCGGTATATACTGACTTTGGAGGAGATAAAAATAATTTTTGGTGCTTTCCGGGTACTTGTACACTAATTTAGAGTGGGACATGGCTAACGAAGCTGAATATAATTCGCCGTAATAGAATAGCAAAGCAAATTAATCGTCCTGGGTACATACGGGTGAGCAGATTAATAAATTTGAGTAGCGAAGTTACGGCATAAAGTCCGAGGCCGGTGCGACGACGCCGCGCCCAGGGGCATCAAATCCGTGCAGGATTGAGACGGTATTTGATTTAAAATTAACAACACTCCGTCGGCTAAAACCCCGGCAAAATATGGATTGGGAAACTGCGATGACAAGCAAGTGGTATCGACAACTCGAAAAAGACGTCAGCGAATATTCGGCGTTAAAGAAACTTAAAGTTAGTGACGAAACTTTTTCGGTCAATTATCAACAGGATTTTTCGGTCGGCGACGCGTTATTTGACCTGGAGGTGTTAGCCACGGTTAATAAAAATCAGGTACGCGCCCGACTCGTAACCGTTAGCAGAGAGGGACAAAAGTATTCGATCAAGCTTTATACGCTGAAAGATGCGATTCCACTTTCACAATCAATGCCGATATTTGAGTCGATGAATTTACAGGTGTTAATCGGTCGTCCTTATAAAATCAGGCTAGGCACAAAACTTTACTGGATTCATCACTTCACACTCGATGGCGGTGAGACTATCTGCAATTCTGATCCTGAAAAAATACCTCTTTATTTCAGTGAATTGTTTGAAAGTATCTGGAGCCAACGCAGTGAAAACGATGCATTCAACCACCTGCTTTTCAGCGCTTGCATCAAGTCGAGGAATATTCAAATCATACGGGGCTATGTTAGCTACCTGAACCAAATCCGTTTTCCTCACAGCCGTGCCTATATTATCGAGACCCTGAACACTTATCCCGATATCACGTTGTTGCTGGTGAAATGTTTTTTGCACAAATTCGATCCGCAAAAAACCGATCTTGATTCCCATCAGGGAATTATAGATAAGATCAATGCAAAGCTGCTGAATATAGAGTCGCTCGATCATGACTTGATCTACAGACGTATACTTAACTTGATTCAGTCCACGGTACGAACCAATTACTTTCAACATTTATATGACGAAACTAACTGCATTAGTTTCAAGCTCGACTCGCGCCAGATCGAGAAGCTACCTAAACCAAGTCCTCAATTTGAAATATTTGTTTATTCTCCCCGTTTTGAAGGCATACATTTGCGCGGTGGCATGGTCGCACGTGGTGGTATACGCTGGTCTGACCGCAAGGAAGATTATCGCACCGAGGTACTGGGTTTGATGAAGGCACAAATGGTTAAAAATGCCGTCATCGTTCCAGCAGGCTCCAAGGGTGGTTTTATCACCAAACAAATATCATCTATGCCGCCAACTGAGATTTATGCAGAGGTTCAAGCCTGCTATTCATTGTACATCAATTCCCTGCTTGAACTCACCGACAACATCGTGAATCAGGAAATCGTTCACCCCGAAAAAACTGCAATCCTGGATGCCAGTGATCCTTATCTGGTAGTGGCGGCGGATAAAGGCACCGCAGCATTTTCGGACCTCGCTAACTCAATTGCGGAGAAATACGATTTCTGGCTCGACGATGCATTCGCCTCTGGAGGCTCGCAAGGCTACGATCATAAAATAATGGGGATTACCGCGCGTGGTGCGTGGGAGTCAGTTAAGCGCCATTTTCGGGGACTCGGCAGGGACATTCAAACCGAAGCCTTTAGCGTAGTCGGGATCGGCGATATGTCGGGCGATGTATTTGGCAATGGCATGCTGCTGTCTCCCTGTATTCAATTGGTCGCAGCCTTTAACCATATGCATATATTTCTCGACCCTAATCCCGATACCAAAATAAGTTACAGTGAACGCGAGCGCATGTTTGCCCTGACTCGCTCAACCTGGAACAATTACGATAAATCATTGATCAGTAAAGGCGGTGGTGTATTTTCGCGTAAAGCAAAACGCATTGACCTGAGCCCGGAGGTCCAACAGCTAATCGATTGTAAGGAAGATCATTTAACCCCAAATGAGCTAATCAATTATATTTTGAAGACGCGGGTCGATCTGATCTGGAATGGTGGTATCGGCACCTATGTTAAGGCGACAACCGAAACCAACGCTGCAGCTTCCGATAAAAGTAATGATGAAATCCGCGTAAACGGCAAACAGGTCCGGGCCAGGGCAATCGGTGAAGGAGGCAACCTGGGGCTGACACAAAGAGGTCGTATCGAGTACGCCCAGCATGGCGGCCTGCTCTACACTGACTCCATCGATAATTCAGGCGGTGTCGACTGCTCGGATAACGAAGTCAATATCAAGATACTGCTGTCCCAGATGGTTAAGTCCGGTCGCTTGAGTCACAACCAACGTAACAAACTGCTTACCGAAATGACCGACGAAATTGCCCAGCACTGCCTGCTCAATAATTATCGTCAAACCCAGATTATCGATAACATCGTGCAGCATGCCGCCAGCAATATGCACCAACATGCCCGTTTCATGCGTCACCTGGAGCGCGATGGTATCTTAAATCGAAGGCTCGAAAATTTACCCAGCAATGAGGAGATAGTCGAGCGAATTAGTCAATCCAGGGGTTTGACCCGCCCCGAACTTTCAATCCTGCTATCTTACAGCAAGTTAACCTACAAAAATGCGCTACTGAAATCCTCGGCCCT
The DNA here is from genome assembly GCA_965370015.1 of uncultured bacterium. Classification (GTDB taxonomy): domain Bacteria; phylum Pseudomonadota; class Gammaproteobacteria. The sequence goes on from CBDUSZ010000027.1 coordinate 19,753, forward strand.
GTCAGAAGAATGTTACGACCATCTGTTGCTCGAGTATTTCCCACTCAAACTCCAGGAGCTTTACGCCATAGAAATCCTGGAACATCCTTTGCGCAAGGAAATCATCGCCACCCTGTTAAGTAACATGATCACCAACAACATTGGCATAGGCTTCGGCTTTCGAATTCGCGAAGAAACCGGTGCCACTATCGAAAATATTGCCAAGGCCTACGTGGTGAGCGTTGAAGTATTTGAATTAAAAAATACCTGGCTAGCGCTGGAACAGTTGGATAACGTGGTGCAGGAGCACTACCGACACGAGTGCTTTCGTGCTGTCAGCGGGCTGCTGGAACGCTCGATAAGCTGGTTGCTGCGCAATAAGGGTGCTAATTTCGATGTCAGCCATTTAATCGAGCGCTACAAAACCGACATCAAGATATTACATAAAGTAATTCCGGGGGCAATTATTGGCCAGTCGCGCAGAAATTATCTCGCGGCGCGCAAATTATTTATTAAATACAAATTACCTGTCGCGCTGGCGCAGGAACTGACAGACAAAACCACCTCGGCTTCGGCATTCGATATTATCGAAATCAAGATTAAACTGTATAGCAGCACTGAAAATACTGCGAAACTGTTTTACGCCCTGTCGGAACGGCTGCAGTTGCACTGGATACGAAGTGAGATTTCGAAAACGATATCGCGCACGCACTGGAATCAGCTGGCAATTGTCAATATGCGTAACGACTTGCATGCTAACCAGCGCAATCTGACCGAAATGGTTCTTCATTCGGTCGATAATAAACGTCACACGACAAAAGCCTTGCACCTGTGGGAAGAACATCTGGTGGAAGCACTGGAACGCTATGATCATATGATAAATGAGCTCAGCGTACTCCAGGAAATCGATTTTCCAGCCATGAGTGTAGCTGTATCCGAAGTAAGACGGCTAGTCTCGCTGACCCAGCAAGCGCCTTGAAAGTAGTGCTTGATCAAAATTGTTAATTTTAAGGAGTGTTAGGCGCGCAACCATTACACTCAGCTGATGAACAGATTTCAGGCAAAGTTTGATCCACTGGTCTGGGAGGTAGTCGCCAATATCCCGGCAGGCCAGGTAATGGCCTATGGTGAAATTGCCCGGGCGGCCGGATATCCACGATATTCACGCATGGTCGGCGCTGCGATGGGGCGCTGCCCTGACTCTTTACCCTGGTATCGCGTGGTAAAGTCAGATCGCACCCTGGCATTTGAGTATGGTTCTGATTCATACCGCGAACAGTCTCAGTTACTTAAGCAGGAGGGTATTCAATTCGACGGCTTAAAAATAAT
>CBDUSZ010000028.1:0-21023 GCA_965370015.1 uncultured bacterium
CGGCACATTGATAATGTCATTTCAACCTTTCGCTATTAGCTATGGAAAGCCAGTCCCGGCAAAAAATAGCCGTATTGTAAATCGATCAGCAGATGAGCAACCTGTATCTAGATGTGAAACGACTCGGTAGCTATGGCGAAAAGCTTATATCGCGATAGTTCATGTATTTGAAATTTGAGTTCTGATCACATTAAAAAAACCAGAAAACTATCTCGCTTCGGCAGGGGTTACAGTGGCTGAGTTCGCTGGATTGTGGCTGTAAAAATGCAGCATGCGATAAACCGAAGGCACCAGCACCAGGGTGACTAGCATCGAAAAACTCAGGCCCCAGACAATCACCACCGCTAGTGGCTGTAACATCTCTGATCCTTCTCCAAAACCAATGGCAAGGGGCAACATACCCATCACGGTGGTAAGAGTAGTCATCATTATCGGGCGTAAACGCAGACGCGCGCCTTCGACTATGGCTTCAATTATTTCCTCACCCTTTTCGCGCTCGATTTCGATCTGTTCCACCAGTACGATGGCATTATTGACCACGATACCTGCTAACATAATCATCCCGAGCCAGACAGGCATGGAAATCGGCAGCGATAACCAGTGGATACCAGCCGCTACACCAATACTGGTAAATGGTATACCCAGCAGGATGACCATCGGGTTACGTAGCGATTCATATTGTACTGCCATCACCACGAACACCAGAAAGACCGCCAGGCCCAATAATACATAGCCCATACGCCGTCCCTCCTGTAATGTCTTCACCTCGCCACCATCGTACAGGCTGTAGCCTTCAGGTAATGGCAGATCGGCCAGCTGCTCGCTGGCCCGTGCCATTGCCTGTTCCGGGCCGATCTCATTGGATAACGATGCGGTTATCTCGACAATGCGGCGTTGATTGTCGCGTAAAATACTGGCTGGAGCCGGGCTGAACACCACACTCGCGACACTTCTCAGGCGCACTGGCTGGCCCCGGTGCAGGCCGACAAGAATATTACCCAGGTCGTCAGGCGAACGAAAACCGGTGCGCGGTAGTCGCAGACGCACATCGTACTGGCGATCGCCGTCGATGAAATCAGATACCACCAGACCAGCCAGTGCAGCGCGTAAAGCACGACTAATGTCATTTACGCGAATGCCAAGATCCGCCGCGCGTTGCCGATCTATATTGACCGACACCTCGTTGCGAGTCTCTTCATAACTGTGACGGAGATTACTGAGTCCTTTAATGCCTTCAAGACGGCTGACAATTTCTTCACCGAGTGCGCTAAGTAGCTCGATGTCGGGTCCTTGTACACGGATACTAAGGTCATCGTCTCCAGAACTGACACGCACACCGCGCACGCCACGTACTCGCATGCGTACATACATTCCGGTGAGTCTTAGCGCAGCGATTTCGCGTTTCATATCCTTGACCCACTGTTGACTACTGCGTTTGCGTTGCGTCACTGGAACGAGTTTTACGTTCAGCGAGCCAGTATTACCCGCCTGGCGCTCAGAGCGTCCAAATACCCGTCCGCCAGAAGAGGTAAATACCGTCAACACGTCGGGCTGATCCAGCAAAAGGTTCTCAATACGTATGATGATCCCATCGGTTTCATCAAGACGCATGCCCGACTCACCGGTCAGGCGTATCGAAATTTCGCCTTCATCCATTGAAGGAAGGAAGATATGCTTGCCTTCGAAAAACACCGGCATGCTGATTACCAACAGCGGTATCAAAACCATCACCGGCAACCAGGGCATGCGCAGTAACACGCGTGTTAGCGCGGTATAGCCTCGCTGCAGATTTCGAATCAGGGTGTGCATCAATCGTTGCAGGATATTGCGTTTTCTGTCATGTACTCTCGCACCCAGTGTTGGCACCAGGGTCAGAGCCACAATCAGCGAAGCGACTATGGCGGCTGAAATGGTAATGATCAGTTCTCGAAATAACAAACCCACCAGGCCACCAATAAACAGAAACGGTAGTACCGCGGCAAGATTGGTTGAGGTGGATGCGACGATGGCGCTATTAACTTCTCGCGCCGCATTAACTGGAGCCTCAAGATCACTTTCGCCCAGGCGCTGATGGCGGGCAATGTTTTCCAGCATGACGATGGTGTTGTCTACCAGCAGGCCGATACCCAGCGCCAGACCGCCGAGAGTCATAATATTTAACGTGAGACCACCTATATCCATGATCACGAAGGTCACCAGGATCGCCAGTGGGATGGCGGTGCCGATAATCAAAGTACGCCGAATGCTGCCGAGGAATAGAAAAACCACTAACATCGCCAGCGACGCACCGGACAACCCGGCCATCGAGGCATTACGTAGTGCGTGGCGCACATAAGTAGACTGATCACCAACGCGGTCAACATGAATATCCTTCGGGATCAAGTCCTGACCGCGCAACCATTCAATACGCTCATTGACTGCATCAACTACCGATACGGTGTTGGCGGCAGGCTGTTTTTGAATAGAGAGCTTGATACCGGGGATGCCATTCAGACGAATGCGTAGTTTTTCATCACCATGACTGTCTATCACCTGTGCAACATCTTCCAGGCGCAAACTGGTATCTGACTGGCTATCCTTCCACAATGGCAGGGCAGCCAGTTCCGACAGGTTATTAAAGCGTCCGCTAGTGCGGGCGCTGATTTCGCGATTAGCTGTTTGCAGTTTGCCGCCCGGATTATCCTGGTTCTCGTTGCGTAATATGGTCGAAATATCCTCGATAGTGAAACCAAACGCGCTCAGTCTCTCCTGGTCCAATACCACCTGAATTTCGCGGGTCAATCCCCCTCCAACCTCAGCTGCCGCCACGCCGGGAACATTTAAAAACCACTTCGCAAATGTGTAGTCAACCCAGCTACGCAGGGCTACCGGGTCACGCTCTGTGGAGCTGACCACCATTTCGAGCACCGGGATCTGGGATGGATCGCGTTTGTAGATCGTTGGTGGATCGATGCCGTCTGGTAAAAATCGCTTGGCACGATCCAGTCGGGTACTGGCATCGCGCAACGCAAGGTCGATATCGCTGCCATAGGGAAAGCTCAGATCAACCGAGCTGCGTCCTTCAGTAGAGCTGGATTGCACCTGAATAGCGCCTTCCGTGATAGCTAGCTGCTCTTCTAGTTGCCGGGTCACGCGATCTTCCATAATACGAGCGGGTACACCGGGATCGACGATACGAACCCGCACATCGGGGTAAATTAGATCCGGCAACAGGTTGATACCTAGCCGTAGTAGTGAGCCCAGGCCCAACACCACCACCGTCAACGCCAGCATAGATACGCCAATCGGATGACGGATCGACCAGGCCGCCAGACCACCACTGCGAAATCGATGCTGCATTACTATTAATTCTCCTGTGGTATCGAGATACCCGCAGTTACCGCTGATTGCTGATCCACCGGTTTCACCACGCGCACCTTCTTGCCAGACTTAAGACCAAGAAAACCCCTGGAAATGATTTGATCACCATCATTTACGCCATCGATAATTTCCATCGAATCACCAATCTGCAGACCAATGGTGACAGCCCTGTGCATGGCCTTCGAATCTTCACTGAGAAAATAGACAAAACTGCCGCGACCATCGAATTGCAGTGCGCTGAGCGGGATCAGCAGGCGTGGTGTTTCAGCGGTTTCCAGGGTGACCCGACACAATTGCCCGGGACGCGCACCAGCTGGTACTGGATTCAGGCGAATTTCTACCGTACCCTGGCGCGTCTGGGCATCCACCACCGGGTGAATACGTAATATTTTGGCACTAAAGCGACGATCACCCAGGCTATCAATACGTACCTTGACCGAATCGCCAACCGTCACCCGGCTGTGTAACTGCTCGGGCACTTGCACAGCGGCAGTCATGATATCCGGATCAAACAACGTCAACATGTGTTCATTAATACTCACGACGTCGCTAGGTTCTTTAAGACGGGCACTAATTATGCCGCTAAATGGTGCCCGTATAACTGTGCGTGATAGCAAAGTGCGTTGTAAAGATTCCTCTGCCTCGGCCAGTTCCACATCGGTGCGCGCGCGGGCCAGTTCATCCTCGGTGGCAAGCTTACTCGGTACCAGTTTCTGCAAACGCCTTAAATCCACCTGTGTCTGCTTACGCGAGGCCACCACCTTGGCGAGGCCAGCCCGCAGCAAGGCATCGTCGAGTTGCGCCAACATCGTCCCCTGCTTCACTATATCTCCCTCGTAAAAGGGCAACTTAATAATTCGTCCGGAATGCTCACTGTGAATATGCACAGTACGGGGCGCCTCCAGGGTTCCGGTCAGCGTACGCTTTATACGAATCGCCTGCCTCGACACCTTGATGACTTCCACTGCGTGGGCTGGGCGTTTACTGCGCTTATTGCTGCTACCTGACGGTTCCTGGTTATTCTGGCTGGTAAAGCGATCACAGGCTATCAGACTCACCGCCAGTGAGACCAAAACAATAATTTTCAGCGTTATTTTAATCAACTATGATCGCCTGAATATGACTTCATAGCCATAACTCTATGCCTGCAAATTTTTTGCGCAAGCAGTTTTTTGACCTGCAAAAGCAAAAAACGGGGTGGTATAACGGTTAAAATACTTGCCGATAAGCAAACAGGCCCATACTGCCCCCGGTGTGTAAAAATAGCTGATTACTGCCCTCCTCTATCACTCCGCGGGCACATAAATCCATCAAACCTGCCATGGCTTTACCGGTATAAACGGGATCTAACAATAGTCCTTCGAGTCGCGCGCAACATTGCACTGCGGTGATCATCGCCTCGGTCGTCATACCATAGCCTTCGCCAAAATAACTGCCATCGGTCACTACCCTGCCCTCAGCCTGATCGGGGTCCAAACCGAGATGAACCAACGTCTGCCTGAGTAACGCATCCACTACCTGCTGTTGATCCTGTGTGCTTCGGCTAACCGTGATACCCAGCACCGGTATATCTATCTTCGCGGCAATGAACCCAGCCAACAGTCCAGCCTGGGTACCAGCACTGCCGGAGGCTAAAATAATTTGATCTATGGCGATATCCTGTGCCGCAATTTGTCGCGAAATTTCACTCGCGCAACGCACATAACCCAGGTTACCGATGGCATTGGAACCACCCAATGGTATCAGGTATGGTTTTCGTCCCGCGGATTTTAATTTTTCGATCAAAGACCCGGCATAGGCATCACAGTCATCAGACAGATCTAGCTTGTGAATTCGTGCGCCAAACAATCTATTGAGTAGCAGGTTACCATTATGGTAATAATCAGCTTTCGGCGTACCTGCCACATCTTGCAACACTAACTCACAACCGAAACCGAATCTTGCTGCTGCAGCTGCTGTTTGGCGGGCATGGTTCGACTGCAAACCACCAATAGTTACCAGGGTATCGGCGCCTTGCTGTCGTGCATCGGCGAGCAGATATTCGAGCTTGCGAGTTTTATTGCCACCACCGCCCAGCCCGGTACAGTCATCGCGCTTTATATACAGATTACAACCTAGTTGTGCCGATAATCTTGGCGCAAATTCGAGGGGGGTCGGGGTGTGGGCGATTGCTATTCTTGGGATTTGATTAAAATCTTTCATCTCGGACCTCCAGGTTCACCACACTCAATTTAACCCACTGACTATATTGATAATGTAGTCGTATTGTAAGTCAGCCAATAGATAAGTATCGTATCCTCAGATTTTAATCTCAATAGCTGCTAATGATAATTTCAAAACCATTTCTAATCCTGCAACTACGACCAGAAGATGACACTTCTAATAGTGAATTCGAGGCCATATTAAAATATGGCGGCCTCGACGAAAAAGATGTCTGTCGCATGCGCATCGAAAACACCGGAATAGCTGATATATCGCTAGCCGATTATTCGGCAATTATCGTCGGCGGCAGCCCTTTCGACATCAGCAAGCCTGAAGACGAAAAACCGGCCATTCAAAAGAAAATAGAAAATGACTTTAAACGCCTTTTAGACGCGGTAGTGTCAAAAGATTTCCCTTTCCTGGGCGCCTGCTCCGGCAATGGTTTATTGGGTTCTTATCTAAACACGGCTATTTCTAGTAAATATGCTGAACCTGTCGGCAGCGCGGTTATCAGCCTCACCGAGGAGGGTAAAAAGGATGCGCTATTGTCTGGCTTTCCTGATCAGATTACGGTTCTACTAGGGCACAAAGAGGCCTGTGACACGACCCCTGCGGGGGCCACTTTATTAATTAGCGGAGCCGCCTGCCCGGTGCAAATGTTTCGTGTTGGTAAAAACGTTTATGCGACCCAGTTTCACCCCGAGGGCGATAGTGAAGGCTTTGCCATAAGAATCCGGGCGTATAAACATCACGGCTACTTTCAACCCGAGGAGGCGCAACGCCTGATCGACGCTGTTAGCCAGGAAGATACGCCTTATGCACAAATGCTGCTGAGGCGATTCGTTAAACGTTATGCGCGTTGAGGATACCGCTGTTATGTTTTTTTAAAATCTGACAGCTTGCCACCCTCGGCAACCAGTCGTTCCAGCAACGGCGCCGGCTTAAACCATATTTCGCCATAATCGCCAAGGCTTTCACGATACTGATTCATGCCAGCCAATACCCGGTCCAGGCCGATCTCATCGGCATACCATAGCGGCCCGCCACGCCAGGCCGGGAAACCATAACCGTTGACCCAGATCAGGTCGCAGTCGCCCGCTCGGCTGGCAATGCCTTCATCGAGAATCTGCGCACCTTCATTGATGAGTGGGTAGAGGCAACGCTGCAGAATTTCCTGGTCTGAAATTTCTCGCCGTATTACACCCAACTCACTGGCCAATTGTTCACACAGCGTAATGACCTCGGGATCGCTGGTTTTTTCCCTGTCTGCATAGAAATAACTGCCGCGACCAGTTTTCTGTCCATAGCGTCCGAGCTGGTAGAGTTTGTCCTGAATGACCTGGTAGCTGGGGTCTTGCACGAATTCACCACGACGTGATTCTCGAACCCGATAACTGACATCAATACCCGCAAGATCGGCAACGGAGACAATCCCCATCGCCATTCCAAATTTACTCAGCACCTGGTCTACCTGTTCGGGGCTTGCGCCTTCGAGTAGCAGACGCGAACCTTCGCGAAAATAGGGCTCAAACATGCGGTTACCGACAAAGCCAAAACAAACGCCAACCACCACCGGCAACTTGCGAATGCGTTTGGCGAATAGCAGCACGGTTTTGATAACATCAGCGTCGGTGGCTTCGCCACGCACGGTTTCCAGCAAGCGCATGATGTTAGCTGGACTGAAAAAGTGCAGGCCAACGACATCGTTGGGACGGGAGGTTATTTTTGCAATTGCATTGAGATCGAGTGTCGACGTGTTCGATGCCAGGATAGCACCTGGTTTGCACACTTCGTCGAGTTTCTCGAACACGGTCTGTTTAATTTCCATGTCCTCAAACACGGCTTCGATAAGCAGGTCAGCACTAGCCAACGTCTGATAGTCGAGCGAGCCGTTAATTCGCGCAATTAGCTGCCTGGCATTATCCTGACTGATTCGACCTTTATCGACCGCACGATGGTAATGCTTTGCAATATAATCGAGACCACGATCGAGTGCCGATCGACTGCTTTCCACCAGGGTAACTGGAAAACCAGCATCGAGACAGGCAATCGCGATGCCACTACCCATGGTACCGGCACCGATCACGCCTACCTCGCCAATTTCACGGGTCACCGGGTCGTACCCTTGTTTATCAACCTTGGCATCGGGTATTTTATTGGCTTCGCGTTCGGCGAAAAACAGGTGGATCATCGCACGCGCCTGCGGCGTTTTGAGCAGCTCGATGAAACTTGCAGTGTCGATTTTTAATGCCTCTGCCAACGCGCGTTGGGTGGATAGCTCGATTGATTTGAGACAGTACTCGGGCGCTAGCTGACCGTGGGATTTCACCCTAATCGCGGCTCGGGTAAGGTCAAAGAAATCATCACCAACCTGCGACAGATCGACCTGCATTTCGGCGCAGTGTCGTCGCGGCGCACGGGCCGCTACCAGTTCTTCGGCATAGCTTAGCGCCTGCGCAATAAAGTCGTCATCGCTCGCCACCACGCGATCAGCCAGACCACAGGCCGCGGCCGCATCGGCACCGATGGGGTTACCCGACAAAATCATATCAGTCGCGGTTTTCAGACCGGCAATTCGCGGTAATCGCTGCGTGCCACCTGCAGCCGGGAATAAACCCAGTTTGATTTCAGGCAAACCGAGTTTTGCCGATTGGCGCACAATACGATAATCGCAACCGAGGGCCAATTCCAGGCCCCCGCCCACGACGATACCATTGATCGCAGCAATCACCAGCCTGGGTCCATTCTCAACCGTGTCGATCAACTCGTGCAAATTCGGCGAAGCCCAGAGCATATCCGAATCGAATTCTTCGATGTCGGCGCCGCCGCAAAACAGCGACAGATTTGAGGTAATGACGACGGCCTTGACCGCGTCATCACCGAAAGCCAGATGCAGGTGGTTTACCAGGGCTTCGCGCATTGGCAAACCGAGTGCATTGACTGGCGCAGAATCCATGGAAATTAGCGCCACATTATTTTTTATCTGGTATTGGAGCATTGTCTTCATGCAAAGCCTCCTGTGGTTTCTCATGCGCCGGGCTTACGATTTATCCCGGTCTGTTGTCGTGGTTTTGCCATAGGTCGCGCGCATCGCCTTTTTATCCAGTTTGCCGACGCTGGTTCGAGGTAATTCACTGACAAACTCGATACGCTCTGGCGTGGCCCATTTTGAAAGCTCGCCTATGTTTACACGTTGTCGAATCACTTTCAGGATATCTTCTTTGTCAATCATATCGGTGACTTCCGGCGACCGTGTAATCAGCAGCATCGGGCGTTCTCCCCAGCGCTCATCTTCGATGCCGATTGCCGCAACCTCGCTTACCCCGGCGCAGCGGGAAACAATATCTTCAAGTTCAAGTGAGGAAATCCATTCACCACCTGATTTGATGATATCTTTCATACGATCGACAATTTGCAATGAGCCAGTATTATCAATATAACCAACATCTCCAGTATGCAGATAGCCCCCTTTCCAGAGTGCTTCAGAACCGTCCGAGTTTCCGCTATAGCCCTGGGTTAACCAGGGCGCGCGTATCACCACTTCACCGCTTGAAACGCCATCGGCTGGCAGGTCATTCATATTTGAGTCGACAACTCGTAGTTCGACCAGAAATGTCGGCTGCCCTGTCTTGCAGCGCCGTGCTATGGTCTCATCGTCCGTGGTGACTTCATCGACGCCAGGTAAATCCGCCGCAGTTAAAAACGGACAGGTCTCTGACATGCCGTAGGCGGCGAAAACATTGATGCCGTGTTCGAGCGCATTTTTTGCCAGACCTTGCGATAACGCAGCCCCGCCAATTATCACCTTCCAGTTTGACAGGTCAACGCGATCGACTTCAGGCGCAGTTAGCAGCATATACAATATGGTCGGTACGCAGTGTGAAAAAGTTACGCCTTCACGCTCGATCAACTCGAGCAGTGCCGCTGGCTCATATCGTCCAGGGTAGACCTGTTTAACGCCCATCAAAGTTGCGACATAGGGCATACCCCAGGCGTGCACATGAAACATCGGCGTAATCGGCATGTAAACATCGCCACGATGAAAACGGTTGCTGCCGTCACCCGAAGCGAGACCAGACAACATGCCCATCGTATGCAGCACAAGCTGACGATGGCTATAGAACACGCCCTTGGGATCGCCTGTCGTGCCCGTGGTGTAAAAGGTAGTTGCAGTTGTATTTTCGTCAAAGTCCAGAAACTCGAAATCAGCGGTTCCCGCATTTAACATGGCTTCATATTCGATCAGGTAATCTTCCGGTAAATCAGCCTCAACATCGTCGCTGAGATAAACTAATTTTATCGGGCGTTCGAATCTATCTTCGATCTGTTCGATGATCGGTATGAAATCCGAGTGTATGAGGATAACGTCATCTTCGGCATGATTGATGGTGTAAAGGATTTGTTCGGGTGACAAACGTACATTAATCGTGTGTAGCACCGCTCCCATCATCGGTACCGCGAAGAAGCACTCCAGGTAACGATGATTATCCCAGTCCATGACTGCCACGGTACTTCCCTCGGTTACACCGATTGCAGCCAGCCCACTCGCGAGCTGACCGATTCGCCGACGCAAAGTTCGATAGCTATAACGGAGATTACCGCTGACGATTTCCTGGTCCGGATTACAGGCCAGCGGCGTATGCAGCAGGTGTCTTATCAGCAGCGGGTAGCTATAGGCGGAAGTGGCGTGGGTTTCAATCATTCGGAATATCCTGCTTAAGCTTTACAAGAATCCGATACTATCAGACATAACCGCCGATGAAAGTGATATTCCGATCAACACTTCTCCGCGATCCGTCGGTGATCAATACCTGATCGGTCGGCATCGAAAACCTCATCCATATCTGCACTCTAGCGACGAAAGCAATTTTAATTGTTAATACGCCTGATATAATTTAGTTATATGCGATGCAATTTCATCGCCGAATAAACCTCTAAGGATTCACCCGATTAGTCACTCAGCCGCTATCATTTCATTTTCTACAATTCGTCGACCGTTAGCTGGAATATTGATCCTGGTGATGATCCTGATCACTATCATGAATAGTTTGTTAGTGATTTCCGTTTCATTTAATCCGCTATGGTTAGCTGGAATCTCTGGCTGGCTGGCGGCGCTGTTGCTATTTTCAGATACGCCTCGAATCCTGCAAGTTCAGGTCGGCATACTAATTATCATCGGTCTGGGTTTAATTTTTCATAGCGCGAACCAGGGTATCAGTGTCGACCTGAACTCGATTATTAGTGGTAATACCGGGTTACTGGCGATGATCGCTGCGGTGGGTTTCCTAAAACTGGTGGTCATTCCCGATTCAGCAACGCTACACCCATTACCAGTCGGCAGATCAAGTTATCTACAGACCCTGATCGGCCTCAACCTATCCGCGTCGATTATCAATATTTCCGCGCCGATTATGATTGCTGATCGAATCCATCACCAGCGCCCCCTGCAAAGGTTTACCTCGCAATCCTTCACCCGCGTATTTTGCGGGGTGGCCTCCTGGTCACCTTTTTTTGGCGCAATGGCGGTAGTACTGACCTACGTCAGTGACGCACAACTGTCCTGGATAATCCTTGCGGGTTTACCCTTCACGATTGCTGGCTTCCTGGTGGTTTATTTCGAGGCTCGCTTGCGCCATGCCGAACAAATCGATAGCTTTGTTGGCTACCCGATGCAAATCAGCAGTTTGAAGATTCCAGCGTTGCTGGTTCTTTCGGTGGTCATCACGGCCTGGCTTCTGCCTGATACACCGGTGCTGGTAGTGATCGCCAGTTGTGCGCTACTGGTTACCGTTGTCACATTATTAATGAGTACCAACTTAGTTTCGACATTGCGCCAACTGGCCGATTATATCGTCAACGGGCTACCGAGAATGGTGAATGAGTTAACCCTTTTCCTGGCTGCTGGCGTACTGGCGGCGGGTATGTCGGCGATGATAAAAAATGGTGTAGTAGCGAATCCTTTTGTCGTATTTGATGCCCTCACGGCATCAAAACTGCTGGGATTTATGCTAATACTGGCAGCACTGGGAATCCATCCGGTTATTTTAATATCCAGCTTTACGCCGCTTATTCTAAACCTTGATCCTAATCCTAATCTTCTCGCAGTCACCTATCTATTTGCCTGGAACCTGGGTACCTGTTCTAGCCCACTGTCCGGTACCCACCTGGTATTTCAGGGGCGATACGGCATCCCGAGTTGGAAAGCAGCCATCTGGAACTGGCCCTATGCCGTGATTATGTGGTTGATTGCGCTCGGCTGGTTACAAATCCTGGAGGCATGGCTACCCTGACAAATAGAAATGATTTTACTTCCAGGCAAAATAAGGTTGCTCAAAATGCGCCACCCGCGTTTGCTTACCAAATATTGCCACCTCACGAAATTGATATGCAATGGCTGCTGTTGGGGCGGCAAACCAGTCATTGCCGATCGGCATTTTTAATACTGGATGCTGGCTTTCTGGTATCGATTCGAGTATCGGCGCGTCATCACGCAATAGTTCGCTAACCGGGATATGGTGAATCAGTTCGACTTCTGCTGGATTTGCTTTCAGTGCTAAATTCGAGCCACCCCAGACCACCACAGGCGTTATTACGAATCCGGAGCGTGTTGCGTAATCGTCGAGTCTGCCGAGAATGCTCTTATGACTCAGTTTTATGCCCACTTCTTCATGCAACTCGCGCAGAGCAGCCTGTTCGGGCGTTTCGCCGTCATCGATAAGACCACCAGGAAAGGCTCTCTGCCCCGCGTGGTGGGTCAGATTCGAGGAACGCGTGGTAAGAATAATTGCGGCATTGTCGACAGTTGCCTCGTTAAAGGGAATATCACCCAGATAGGCACCCCAATGACAATTGGTTATAGTGACAGCAACCGCAGCGTGCTTTTGCGTGCTTGCATCGAAGCTACGAACTTCCAGCCTGTGCAGATTTGAAGCGATGAAATCGCGCAGTCGATTGTTTAGATTAAGTCGAAGCGTCACATTCGCCATCGGTTGGTTTTCAATCGACTAATCATAGCGTAATGCAGAGCAGGATATCTAGCAATATCCTGCCAACCCGCTATCACACCGGGGTATTTTTCAGCCTAACCACGCTGTTTCGATGGTGGCGTGGTAATCTCCCCATGAAAGCAGGTTTATACCAGCGCAGAAATATTCGGTTTCTCAGGAGGTCATGCGACCTACTGATGTAAAATAGTAGATTAACAGGGGCAATTAGGTAAATTTATGAAACTCGTAACATTTAAGTCCGCCAATGATGCGCCACAACTCGGTGTGGTTCTTGACAATAAAGTAATCAATCTGAATACCGCGTCGAACGGTCGCCTGCCTTCTGACATGCGCAGTTTTCTGCAAATGGGAGATACTGCCATGGATCTTGCCAGCGACATCGTCGCGAACGCGCCCGACGGCGTAGGCCTCGACGTTGTCAAATTAATGTCACCTATTACCGATCCCTCGAAGATCATCGCAATCGGGTTGAATTACATGGATCATATACGCGAATCGGGCACAGGAATGCCCAATCTTGCAACCATGTTTTGTAAGTATCCCTCGTCGATTATCGGATCTGGTGAAGATATTAGCTGGCTAAAAGGACTCACGGATAAAGTCGATTATGAAGCCGAGCTTGCGGTGGTAATTGGTAAAACTGCTCGAAATGTGTTGCAGGCCGACGCTTTTGACTACATTGCCGGTTATACCAATTGCAACGATGTCAGCGCTCGCGATTTACAGTTTATGCCGGGTGATCAGTGGTTGCGCGGCAAATGTCTCGATACCTTCTGCCCACTTGGTCCTTATTTGGTCACCCGCGATGAAATAGCCGATCCACACAACCTGTCGATCAGCTGTCGGGTCAATGGCGAATCCATGCAGGATTCAAATACCAGCGAGATGATCTACAAAATCCCCTACCTGATTGAGTATCTGAGCAAGGCATTTACGCTGTATCCCGGCGATGTTATAGCGACAGGCACACCGCATGGTGTGGGCGCTTTTCGAAACCCACCAATCTGGTTGAAACATGGTGACGTAGTGACGGTCGAAATCGAGGGTTTAGGTCAGTTAACCAACACCTGTGCCGAAGAAAATTAAAACAGAGTTAATTTATAAATAGTTCAGCTAGTCTAAATATTTCGGACCTGCAGGTTTTCTTAGATTGCTAGATCTGGAGAAGGTCTTATTGATAGAGTGGTACGGCTAGATAGACCCCAAATTCTTCGCCGATATCACAACTAACACGAGCATGAACCCTGCCTTGTCTGTCTAGAAAGCTTTGACGTCCGACCGTCGGAAATATTCCCTCGTGCCAGATACCGGGATGAATATAGAGTCCTTTATTACCATCGCACCAAAAAGCGATTACTTTGTCAGGAATTAAATCATCACCCGGCAATGCAACTGGTACCACGAAAGGTTTTTTATCCAACGGGAAAAACAATTGCCCACCGTCTGGGTGATAATTCAAGTGCCACAGCAAGACCTGATCTCTTGGCACTGTTTGCCGATCAGCCGAAGCTCTTTGTGGGTCGGTGGACCAGCCCAAAACATAATGTCCGTTGACGGCCTGGTTTGATCCCATTAAAACATCACCGCGCCATTCACCACTAAATATGCCCTCGACATAACCACCTTCGTTGCCGGTTCCCTGATCAACCGGACGCCATCCCTGTGCAGGCCAGGTAACTATTTCAATTTCGCAGTCATCGGGATCGTCGACTAGATAGCCGTAACCCTTCACCGACTCATTGGTTGCTTCAAGCAGTGGCACTGGAAATTGCTCGAGCGAGGGTTTTTGTTTTGCTTCGAACAGGTAGTTGGGGGCCGATTGATTCATAATATTTATCTTATATTTGTTATTTAGATAATACCTTTCCGATACGGATCGTCTCTTCGATTAATAGATCAAAATCCTCGTATTTACTGCGATGATTGGCAATAGCAACACGGATACAGTATTGCCCTTTCAGGGTGCTATAGGAGGGTGCAGCTATCCCCTGTTCCTGCAGCTGTATCAATATTTCGCGGTTTAGGTCGTTCAGCGCTTCCAGATCGATTTTTCCAGGGTTATATCGATAGCAGACTATGTCTAGTCCTATTGGCGCAATCAGCTCTAGATTCTCAGTTTTTTCAATCAGGCTTCCCAGGTAGCGGGCCTGATCGACGTTTCTGGTAATCATACGACCTAACTTTTTAGTGCCATGTTCTTTCATCATCATCCAGATTTTTAAAGCCCGAAATGAGCGACTTAGTTGTACCCCGTATTCCGAATACCAGTCTGATCCCGATGCCAGCCCCCTTGTTGATTTTGCGAGGTATTCGGGCGTCAACGCAAAGCTGTCATGATGCGCTTTTTGATCCCGAACTAGTACACAGCTAGCTTCAAATGGGACATGCATCCATTTATGTAAATCCATCGAAATAGAGTCAGCTCGTTCGATCCCATCCAATAACGGCCGAACAGTGTCTGAAATCATAGCTATAGCCCCGATTGCACCGTCCACATGAAACCAGATATCGTAGCTTTCGCATAAATCGGCGATGCCATGGAGGTCATCAATTGCACCAGTATTCACGGTTCCCGAGGTCGCAATAATACATATTGGCTTAAATCCGGATTCAAGGTCCTGTTCGATTGTTTCGGCTAATTTATCCAGATCAATAGTGTAATCACTTTTGACCTGGATTTTTCGCAGGCAATCACTACCCAACCCCAGCAGCTCGACCGCTTTCTGATTACTGCTATGCACTTCGGTAGACGCGTACACGGTTAATTTCTTCTCTAAAGACTGAATTCCATCCTTGCGAATATTGAAATTTGCCAGCGTGTTACGAGCAATAGTTAAGCCAATCAGATTTGCCATCGATCCACCACTTACTAAAAGGCCGCTCGCATTAGCTGGATAACCGGCTATTTCTTTCAGCCAGCTAAGCACCTGATCTTCCACCATCATAGCGGCATGGTTTCCGCCACCCATATTTGGGTTCATAGTAGCTGCCATTAAATCGGCAAGTGCCCCCATGATGGTGCCATTGCCCATATACCAGGACCAGAATCGTGGATGAATATTTCCCATCGGATATGGAAATATATTCACCAGAAATTCCTCATATACCGCTGCTGGGCCTTCCGCTTCTGTCGGCAAGCCTGCCTTGAAGGTTTCTTTTACCGCTTCCGGCACCTGTTGCCATACCGGCCTATCGCCCACCGTTTTTAAATAATCGACGGCATCGTCGATCATTTGGTGTGCCAGGCTGCGCATTTTGTCCCAGTCTTCGGGGTCCAGGGTTTCGAAAGTTTTGTTATTATCCATGGCAGGCATTATGACTTCACCGACCAACTAATGCATTATCTTTGCTGCAAATTTGTGGGTAGTTGTAACCAGGACCCCTCTGATTAAGTCTGGGCGAGTCAGATTGAGATTCATAATAATCAACATCAAGGCGTGGAACGCAACTAAGATCCACCAAAAGTAGGCGCTTTAGGCGAAGCACTCACTCCGCTCATGGGGCCAGCCCTGGCACGGCTATTGCCCGCTTCCACTGCTGCTCACGCCCCTTACCTACATCCCTGCAGGCAACGCAGAAATTGGCTATTTTGGGCGCAAAATGCTCATTCATGAGTTAATCAGAGACTCCCTCAATACAGGGCGAAAACCAGTGATTAACAGCTAGTTGTGGGGTAATAAACCGCTAATATTTGCCTAACCGAAAAACAACCAATCATCAGCAAAAATGGCTATAATTAGGCACATTTTTTAGACTAACAATTAAGGAGGCAATAATGCCCAGCAATACGGTAACAATTACCGATAATCGCAACGGTCAACAGGCTGATTTCGATATCCTCGACCCGGTGGTTGGAAATTCTACCATCGACGTACGCCAACTCACCGAAAAATTGGGTTTATTTACTTACGACCCGGGATTCCAGGCGACCGCAAGTTGTAAAAGCGATATTACCTATATCGATGGCGATGCAGGGATATTGCGATATCGCGGATATCCAATCGAACAGCTGGCCGAACACAGCAATTATATGGAAGTCAGTCACCTGCTCATGTATGGGGAATTGCCGACCGATCAAGAATACAAAAATTTCGTCAATTCGATCACTAACCACACGCTCGTACACGAGGGACTGATGGGGTTCATCAACGGCTTTCATAACGATGCCCACCCAATGGCAATTATGGTAGGTGTGGTCGGTGCCTTATCGGCGTTTTATCACGACTCACTGGATATTACCAATCCGCAACATCGCGACCAATCGGCGCATCGCCTGCTCGCAAAGATGCCCACCATCGCCGCTTTGAGCTATCGTCACGCCCATGGTCTGCCACCCGTATATCCGAGGAACGATCTCGGTTATATCGAAAATTTTCTTCATATGATGTTCAGCTATCCAACCGTGGAGCGCCCGATTAGCAAGGTCGCCATTCGCGCGATGGAATTAGTGTTTATCCTGCACGCCGATCACGAGCAAAACGCAAGCACCTCAACCGTAAGGCTTTCTAGCAGTTCAGGCGCCAACCCCTATGCCTGTATTGCCGCGGGCATCGCCTCGTTATGGGGTCCCGCCCATGGCGGTGCTAACGAAGCCGTGATTCGTATGCTCGATGAAATAAGTGACCCGTCTGAGATTTCGAAGTATGTCGACCGCGCGAAAGACAAGGATGACAATTACCGTTTGATGGGGTTTGGGCATCGCATCTACAAGAATCACGATCCAAGAGCGACCATAATCCGGCAGGCCTGTAACGATTTACTCGCCGATATGGAGACTATTAATCAGCCGATGTTTGAAATTGCCAAGGAACTCGAACGAATTGCCCTGGAAGACGAATACTTTATCGAACGTAATCTATACCCGAACGTGGATTTTTATTCGGGTATCATACTCAAGGCTTTAGATATGCCGCTGAACATGTTCACCGTCGTATTTGCGATGGCGCGCACTGCTGGATGGCTATCGCAATGGGAAGAAATGATGACCGATCAGGAGCAGCGTATTGGTCGTCCCCGGCAAATTTATACCGGTTACGAGATGCGCGATTATGTAGACATAATACAGCGTAGTTAATCAGCATTATCCTGTTGGGGTTCGTTCCACTCGGTTCAGCCCCAGGTGCTCGGCCACAGGCTGCGGCCGAGTCTATAAACCCCAACATGAATATTGCCGATTCGGGCTAATAGTTGCCGAAATAAACTGCATCGTCTCCGGGTTGCCAAAAAATATTTTTACCCATCACGGTTTTAAACAGATCCGAATCGAGCTGTTGATTTAACCAGTGCCGCACGCCCGCGTACTCGCACCGCTCGAACCATTGTGGCTCTACCCCGGCAAATTGCCGAATAAATGGCATAATCGCGATATCGGCAATGGCCTTTCTAGCAGACATTAAAAATAGATGTTGCTGGAGTCTGTGTTCGAGTCGGCGCAGGAAATACTCGGCGTTTTTCCGATGTTCCAGCTGACTTAGGCGAGGGAAGCGGTCAGCGTACTTATAGGCGTCGAGCAAAGGTTTGAAATCCTCATCATTTTGGCGTATCAATTGTTGCGATGCAAAATCGTCAGTCAGCCACTGTTGCGGGTCGGACACCGAAAGCGCCCAATGCATGATGTCGAGACTTTCTTCGATGATGGTTCCGTCCGCAAAATGCAAAACTGGTACTGTCGCTTTGGGTGATATACGCAACAACTCCCCGGGGAGATTACTCAACCTGACCTCACGAAGTTCGACGCTTATCTCACTGTAGGCCAATGCCATGCGAGCCCGCATTGCATAGGGACAGCGTCGAAAAGTATAAAGAATGGGCAGGTTCATGGTTTTCTAGTCTACATTTAGTTATCCATCATCGTAACAATTCCTGCTTAATTTAATGCTCTCGCAAAGGCGCAGGGCCCGCGGGGTAAAACCAGGGAATAAAAGAAGTAGAATTGAAAATCGTGCTTCTGATAAAACAGAATCAGCCAAGATACGGGGTAGCGAAATTTTCAAAAAAAGCTTTGCGCTCTCTGCGCCTCTGCGAGAGCCATCGATTTTAACACTCACCTACGCTGGTCAGATTTAAATTAAAACTGTGAATTGTGTACTTCGCGGTTTTAAACAATTTCGACTACACTCTGTCTTAACAAGGGAACTTTCGTGTACTCGCGCATGCTAGATCAGACCAACACTTCGATAGATAGCCTACAGATTGATATCAATCGCGCAATTTCTGCCATCGAGGAAATTATACTCGGCAAACCGCTGCAAATTAGACTGGCCGTTTGCTGCCTGATAGCCCGGGGTCATTGCCTTATCGAGGACCTGCCAGGAGTCGGCAAAACCACCCTGTCACAAACTATCGCGCATGTATTTGGACTGGCGTTCAGTCGTATCCAGTTTACCAGCGATTTATTACCGGCCGACATTCTCGGTGTTTCAATATTCGACCCAAAAAAACAGGCGTTTGATTTTCACCCCGGTCCCATATTCGCCCATTTTGTTCTTGCCGATGAAATTAATCGCGCAACCCCTAAAACCCAAAGTGCGCTGCTCGAAGCAATGGAAGAAAAGCAAATTACTGTCGAAGGCACTACGCGCAAGCTCGATGAGCCATTTTTTGTTATCGGCACCCAAAACCCTCTCGATCAATCGGGTACTTTTCCGCTACCTGAATCTCAACTTGATCGTTTTATGATGAAAATTAAACTCGGCTATCCAGACACCGAAGCGGAACGAGCGCTTCTCGCCGGGGGCAATCCGCGAGATAAATTACATCAGATTTCAGCGGTAATGAGTATCGAACGATTTATCGAAATTCAACAGGCAGCGAATGACATTCATTGCTCCCAACCACTGCTTCATTATGTACAGGACTTGATCCAGGCGACCCGGGACCCGGGTCTTTTCGTCTACGGCATATCGCCCCGAGCCGGGCTGGCAGTAGTCCGCGCGAGTAAGTCCTGGGCCTTAATGAGTGGCAGAAGTCATGTCGAACCCGGTGATGTGAAAGCCGTTTTTGGTTCAGTTGCCGCACACAGACTGACACCGGCGGACCAACATAGCAAACCCACCGAGACCTTGATTGATAGTCTACTAGAAACGATTCCAATCCCCTGAGTCGGCATGTCTTTATTGTCTCTGGTAATGCCAAGATCGATTCGCCAGCGAATCGACGATTATATCGCTAGCCGTAATCCCCCGAGCAAGGATAAAATTTTACTGCACAATCGACGGCTTTACATATTGCCGACTCGCTTTGGTTATTTATTTGCGCTGATGTTGTTGGTTTTATTTCTGGCCGCGATCAACTACCAGAATAGTATGGCGTTCGTGCTAACTTTCATGCTCACCGCACTCGCCATTATCAGTTTATGGCAAACCCATAAAAACCTGCTGGGTATTGAGATAAGCTTGCAGACACCCCGTCCCGTGTTTAAAGGCGAGCTGTGCGAATTTGTTTATCGCTTTCACCATCATAACAACGCTTTCCGTTACGCGGTTGGCGTTCAGTATGGCAACGAATCGCCCGCATACGTGACCATCGAACCCGGGGGAAATGTCCAGGCGGTGCTTAGAATACCGACGCGCAAGCGAGGCCAGTTTAAACCCAGGGGGTCAGTAGTATTCACCCGCTACCCCACGGGTTTATTTCACGCCTGGGGCTTATTACGGTTTGACACGCCGATACTGGTTTATCCGAAACCGGCTTCTGCTGCGCGATTGCAGCAAACCCTGATCGCGCAACCCGATGGCAAGACATCGACGAGCACCATAGAAGGGGATGATTTTGCAGGTCTGCGTGAACACCGGGTTGGCGAATCTCTCAGGCATATCTCCTGGAAAGCCTATGCCCAGGGCAAAGGCATGCTCACAAAGACATTTCAGGGCCAGGCCAGGCCATCTTTGTGGATAGACTGGTATCAGATATCAGATGGGTCAGTCGAAGCTAAACTGTCACATATGACGGCACTGGTAATACTGGCCGAAAATGAAAATCAAAAGTACGGCGTCAAATTACCCGGTATTACTATCGAACAACAAGCTGGTACAGCCCACAAGCAGGCCTGCTTGTACGCGCTTGCAACTTTCAGGCAGAGTGACTTCAATCAGTCATTTGATCCCGATGCGGATTAATCTGCCGATTCGTGCGATTCACGAGGAAATCGCTAGCCGTGAAAGTGTATTTGCGGTGTGTTTGTGTTTCCTGTTTTCGTTCGCACCACACTTTCGCAATTTACCCTTATGGGTCAGTAGTTTTGTCGTCGTAGCGATCACCTGGCGAATTTTACAGAACATTAATCGAGTTCCCGCAGTAGCAAAGTGGATTCTGGCGCCCCTGGTACTGATTGGCGGTATTAGCGTGTTTGCCGAATACTGGACTGTGGTTGGGCGTGATGCCGGCCTCGCGCTGTTGAGCGTGATGGCTTCATTCAAGTTTCTCGAGAGTCGAAATCATCGTGAATTACTGATT
>CBDUSZ010000029.1:0-20827 GCA_965370015.1 uncultured bacterium
CCTGCGACATTAAGGATCCGAGCCAGAATATTAACTGGACGGTGCCGGAGGGAGGGGGTGGCCCAAATTACCCCAACATGTAAAAAGTGCTCCTCAAATCGCTCATTTTTCACGATTGTTGCGTTAACCTGGTACTCAGGCGGTCGTGTATTACCTATACACTCTCTTCTTCCGCGCCAGGTTGCCTTGCACTCCCAAAAAATGAGCGATTTGAGGAGCACTTTTAGCTTCGATTAATATTTGATATCTCCCGATCTTCCAGCCCCTCGAACTTCAATCACTGAAATGGCCGCGGCCTACTGTGGAAATGCAGTGCGGTCGCAGTTATCACTGGGTAACTATTGCGCGCGCGAGTTACTCCAACTATAGTGGTCTCTCCTCAACGGGGTGCTTGTTAAAGCTGAGAGGTGTTCACACCAACCCGATGAACCTGATCCAGTTAATACTGGCGTAGGGATGTGAGCGAATCTATTATCGATTGCCCCCATCTCTCTATTTAGCTATTAATTTTAATGGAGACCGGCATGTCCAAAATTTATCGCCTCACAAGGGCTGTTTTATTCGTTGGCTTAATCTCAGTTAGTGCATTTGCGGCGAAGCCGACGCTCACAATTTACACTTACGATTCTTTTGCCAGTGACTGGGGTCCCGGCCCGAAGGTCAAAACTGCATTCGAAAAGCAATGCTCGTGTATTCTCAACCTGGTGGGTCTGGAAGACGGCGTATCACTATTGAACCGGCTCAAGCTGGAGGGTAAAAATACCAGAGCTGACCTCGTGCTCGGTATCGACACTAACCTGACTGCTGACGCGCGGGCCACGGGCTTATTCGAACCGCATGGCATGCAGGCGAAAAATCTGTCACTGCCACAAAACTGGAACGACGATACCTTTCTGCCCTACGACTATGGCTACTTCGCCTTTGTTTATAACAAGGAGCTATTGAAAAACCCACCCACCAGCCTGAAACAATTGGTAGAAGACCCTGCTGCGCCGAATATCCTGGTACAGGATCCACGCACCAGTACGCCGGGTCTCGGTTTATTGTTGTGGGTGAAAAAAGTTTATGGCGATGAGGCTGACGCAGCCTGGAAAAAACTGTCGCGTCGCATTGTCACCGTGAGCAAGGGGTGGAGCGAAGCTTACGGCTTATTTCTCAAGGGTGAAGCGCCGATGGTGCTGAGTTACACCACTTCGCCGGCCTATCACATTATCGCCGAGCAAGACCAGCGCTTTGCCGCCGCGCGTTTTTCCGAAGGCCATTACCAGCAAACCGAAGTTGCAGGTCTGGTATCCGTGAGTAAACTGCCAGCACTTGGGCGCCAGTTTCTTGCCTTCATGCTAAGTGCAGAGTTTCAAAATATTATTCCCACTACCAACTGGATGTACCCGGCGGCACTGGATCGTGCTGAATTGCCCGAAGCCTTTAACGGCCTGATCGATCCGTCGCCTGCGCTGTTATTCAGCGATACTGAGATTGCTGAAAATCGTAAACGCTGGGTTAATGAATGGCTCGAAGTGATGTCAGATTAACCGCTATCGAAAATACTAGCAGGCATGAAACCAAGTCGATTTGCATATCCGGTTCTAGGCATATTGGCATTGTTTGTGCTGTTGCCGATGGCCGGTCTGGTCGCGGTGGGCAGCTTTGGTGCTGACCCCGCCGAGTTGGCATTTTGGCAAAGTAAATATATTCGTCGGGTACTGGTATTCAGTTTGTGGCAAGCGCTATTGTCCTCGTTTTTGAGTGTTTTTCTGGCGTTGCTAGTCGCACGAGCACTGGCACATCGCGGCGACTTCATGTTGCGGAACCTGTTGCTCAAGTTCTTCGGCCTGCCCCTGGTGGTGCCATCGGTGGTTGCGGTGATGGGCATAGTTTCGGTGTATGGCAGTGGTGGCTGGATTCCGCTCGGCAGCAAACTGTACGGATTAAATGGAATACTGCTCGCGCATTTGTTTTTTAATTTGCCACTCGCGGTGCGCCTGCTACTACCGGTGTGGCAATCGATACCAGCGCAACAGTGGCAAATGGGAGGGCAACTCGGATTTACCGGGTGGCAACAGTGGCGGTTTCTCGAATGGCCGGCACTACGTGAAAGTCTGCCCGGCGTGGCACTACTGGTTTTCATGTTGTGTTTAACCAGTTTCGCAGTGGTGTTAACGCTGGGCGGCGGTCCGCGCAGCACCACGCTCGAAGTCGCCATTTACCAGTCTCTACGTTTTGACTTCGACCCGCCCAGGGCTGTTGTCCTCGCCTTGTTGCAACTCAGTCTGTGTGCCCTGGTGGCCTGGATTAGTTCGCGGTTTCAGCGCCTGCCAGCGGTAGAAATTACGCTGTCAAATGCCACCTTGCGAACATCCGGGCAGCTACTCAATACGTCAATTATCGTTATCGCGGCGGTATTTGTCGGTATGCCATTACTGGCGATGATGATCGATGCAGTAAACGGACCGCTGTTGCAGGTGTTGAGCAATATTAAGCTATGGCAGTCGGCGGCGTTTACGCTGTTGATAGGCTTGAGCGCAGCCACGCTGTCGGTGTTTGCTGGCTGGTTATTGCTGACTACCAGTACCGACCTGTCACTGCTCGGGCAAACACGTAAAGCGGGCTGGATAGAACTCGCCGGATCGATTGTTTATGTAGTACCCCCGTTGGTAATCGGTACTGGATTGTTTGTATTAATCGCGCCCTGGGTAGATGTTTTCGAATGGGCTGTACCGATAGTTATCTTGATCAATGCGATGATGGGGTTACCCTTTGTGATTCGAAGCCTGGGGCCGTCGATGCGTCAGGGTAAAATGCGTTACCATCGTTTATGTCAGAGTTTATCATTGACGAGCTGGAACCGATTTAGAGTAGTCGACTGGCCGCTACTGCGTAAACCGGCCGGGTTATCAGCTGCGCTGGTCGCGGCACTGGCGATGGGTGATCTTGGCGTAATCGCGTTATTTGGCACGCCCGATACCACCACACTGCCGCTGTTACTGTACCACCAGCTGTCGGCTTACCTGATACCGCAGGCGGCGGTAACAGCGGCTTTTCTGCTATTTTTTTGTTTGCTTGTATTCTGGTCACTGGAAACCATCATCGGAGGCAAATCGCGTGCTCAAGATTAGGCAATTAGAGTTTAGTTACGCGACCACCGACGGTGCTGACATGGCGGGTATGAGTTTCGAGCTCGATGTCGCAGCCGGAGAGGTGCTGAGTCTTATCGGCCCGAGTGGTTCGGGGAAAAGTACTCTGCTAGGTTTAATTGCCGGGTTTGTGAGCGCGAGTAGCGGTCAAATTCTGGTGAATAATCACGCCATACAGGACCTGGCTCCAGCGCAGAGACCGGTGACCATCGTTTTCCAGGAGCACAACCTGTTCCCACATCTAGACCTGTTTACCAATGTTGCGCTAGGCGTTAACCCATCATTAAAGCTTAGCGAAGCGCAGGCCACGGCGGTTACGGAAGCATTGCATAAGCTAGGCCTTGATGGGCTGCAAAAACGCTTGCCAGGACAATTGTCAGGTGGGCAGAGACAACGCGTCGCGCTCGCCCGGGCGCTTATCCGCGAACGCGAAATTTTATTGCTCGACGAACCGTTTGCCGCCCTCGGACCGGCACTGCGCGAGGAAATGATTGAATTGGTTAAAACATTGGTGGCAAAACAAAACATGGCCGCGTTGCTGGTAAGTCACCAGCCTGCCGATGCATTGCTTGCTTCCGAGCGTACCGCGTTTATCGACAGCGGGCGGGTTGTCGCCATCGACCAAACCAAAAAGCTGTTGAAGCATTCAACCCGGATTGAAATCCGGAAATATCTTGGAACCCTGTGACCAGCTACGATCCTGTGGCGATATTTAAATGGTATCTTGACTAGCGGCCTACCGGGTGTTGGTGTCGAAATTTGCGCTATGCATCGACACTGTTATCGAAAGCGAGCGTTACTCAGAAGCCAGAGACTATTTCCTGCTTCTAATCGTCACGATGATGAGTGTAGCGGCTAACCTGCCACAAGAACTCTCAATATTGAGTGGCGTCGATCGCAAAGACCTGTTGGCTGGGCTGCTAATTGTAGTGACGATTGCACTGCTTCGTTATTCCCGATTCGTGCTGGTGGCCGCGGTTTTTATACTCGCGGTTGGAGCGAATTTACCACAGGATATCGTCGAGATATTAAACGGCGATTGTAGAATTCTTATGGGTTCCCTAATCGCTATAGTGCTGCTGTCGCTGGCAAATCGAATTATAAAATTACCCACAGGTCTGGATAAACCCGAGGATTTTTTACTAAACCCGGATCGGTCACCCTGTTTGGAGCGATCTCCAGGCGGCGCGCCGGCCTGTTCGCGCGTTAATTAATTCGGGCGCAAATGTCGAAGTCCGATCTGAACAGGGTTTAACGCCACTGATGCTGGCTGCCTCGAAAGGCTATGATGCAATTGTGCTGTTGCTGGTAATTAAGGGGGCCGACCTTAATGCGGTGGATGGTAGGGGTAAAAATGCGTCACAGTTTGCCAGGGATGCGGGCTATGAACATACTGGCAGCCTTATATTAAAAGGCGGGGTGCGAGTGCGGATAATGGGAATAACTTCACAGGTGGTGCTGCGGTTAAGGTTCCGACCTAACCGGTTTAGGGTAGTATACCGTCCACTGTTCACTGCGATATAGCAATTATGTTAAAACTTCGGTTTTATTACTGGCTTTTCTGGGTCGGGGTTTTTGCTGGAACCCCTGTCACCGGCGTCGCGGCTGAGCAGGTGCACCTGCTGGGGTTTGTTGAACAATTATGCGCCGATGAACCCTATTGTTTTGAGCTGCGCCCTGAAGCCGATTATATTGCTCTTGCTGGTAGCAAGATAACTGTGCGATTCAAACAAGTGGCCACTATCTTTGATCCGGAAAACTATGAGCTAACCCTGGAGCAGAGCAATATCATCCCGGGGTCTCATTTACGCCTGTTACTGACACCTGATCCGGGAGGGGCGGAACGCGACTATCGGGCAAATTATATCTGGATTGGAGATTAGTTAGTGTCCGGGGCAAGTCCACATGCCTGGCGAAACCGGTTGTGCGCTATCGCGGGCTGAATGCGCCTGAGCTTATGCAATAAATCCCAGGCCGGTTGTTCGCTGATTTTCAAATATTCGTTATCCGGTTCGATTGATTTCTGCCGGGCACAGATGCACACACTCATGCATAGTCGCATGCAGATTAAATCGAATAGAACCGAAATTTCGCTTTCGTGCAGTGGCAGGGATTCGTGGTAGCCCTGGATGATCGCTGCTGCGGCTTCGAGCGGTTTGTCTTTACCCATCATCGCGTAGGCCGATGCGACAGCGGGTTCCACGGCTAACCATGAATACGCCATGTCACCAAAATCGATGATACTGCTTATTGTGAGTTCACTGGAATCGTTGCCGGTAACCAGTACGTTATTGTCATTGGCATCGTTATGAATCACAGCCTTTCGTAGAAGCTCACTCGATGGCAGTAGGCTATTTCGAAATAATGCTGCAAAATATTCCACCATCTCGCGTTTGTGATTCGATTCGAGCAATGGTTTAAAACATTCGAGTGTGGTCAGTGCATCGAACATACTCCAGATAAAGCGCCGGTTCAAAGCCTCGTGGTTAAAATCTTGCAACGAGGCATCGAGTCGAGCCAAAATTCTGCCTAAATTATTCAATAGTTTGGGCGTATGCGAAGTCACATCGGACAACAGGTCGCCCTCGACGTAGTGCAGCATCCGACAATAATGGTCAATACCATCGTCGCCGGTAATTGTTTCTATCACCATACCGTTGAGCGACTCGACACTTGATGCCTGCTGCGGCATCACTTTATCGGCAGCAAGTCGTTCCAGTACCTGGTGCTGGCATTCGAGCATTCCGTAGGTTTCGTCACGGTTGGCTATTTTAAATACGAATCGACCGCGATCTGTAGTTACCAGATAATTCAAATCGCGCTCGCCATTCAAGCGCTGCAATCTGCCGTCGATGCCGAACAAATCTCGCACCATGCGAGCGGCCTCGTCGACGCCAAATGCGGGCAATACACAGGTCCCAGTGGTGAAAAATGTGGATGATTGAATAACGCTATCCTTAAGTGCTATTGCGGGTATGTCGCTGAGCTATACTAACAGGTCGTGTTCACTGAACTCCTGAGTCTTTTTTCCCTATAATTTCGCTTGCATTAATAACGAGGTAGAGTAAATGTCCCTGCGCCTTGGCATAGATACCGGCGGAACTTTTACCGATGCGGTCCTGGTCGATGATAACAGGCGTATCGTTGCGGCCGAAAAAAGCCTGACTACACGCTTCGATTTAACCATCGGTATAGGTGAAGTAGTCGATAAGTTGCCGGCGTCCATGCTAGCGCAAATCACCATGGTATCGCTGTCTACTACCCTGACTACTAACTCGGTAGTAGAAGATCTCGGTGCGCCAGTTTGTGTATTGTTGCCGGGATACAGCGAACATCAGGTCCGGCAAAGCGGGTTGCTAGATATTTTGCCAGCACAACTGGTGGTTATACTCGAAGGCGGCTTCGATGCGGTGGGCAAAGAAAGTCAGACCCTCGACGAAGCAGGTGCGCGGGAAGCGATTATAAAACTTCAGGATCAGGTCTCGGCATTCGCCATTTCGTCCATGTTTGGCACGCGTAATTCAACCCATGAAAATAAACTCAAGGCAATGGTCACCGAAATCACCGATATGCCTGTTATATGTGGACATGAACTGGCTTCGAGTTTGGGCGCACCGAGGCGCGCATTAACCGCTGCGTTAAATGCGCGCATGATACCGCCGATTAAGGAACTCATTGCATCGGTAACCGAGATACTTGATCGGCATAAAATCACCGCGCCACTGATGATTGTGAAAGGTGATGGTTCACTCGCGAGTATGGCGAATGCGATCGAAAAACCGATTGGCACGGTACTGTCCGGGCCCGCCGCAAGCGTAATCGGCGCCTGTCAACTGAGTGGCTTGAAAAATGCCATTATCGCTGACATGGGGGGTACCACGACCGATATCGCAATTGTCAGTAATGGACAGCCTGAACTCTGCAAAGATGGTGCTACCATCGGTGCCTGGAAACCGATGATCGAAGCCGTACGAGTTAATTCGATTGGTCTCGGTGGTGACAGTGAGGTACGTTTCGGGGGGCACAAGGGGTTGATAATCGGGCCGCGCCGGGTGGTGCCGACAAGTTTACTGGCACATTTATATCCAGAAGTTATCCCTAAACTGGAAGCACAATTAAAAGGCATGGTGAGCGCCCGCAGCAATCGCTTCGTGATGCGCCTGGAAAATAATCCTGCCCAGCTCAAACAGTTAAACAGGGTGGAGCGCGAGGCCCTCGATCTACTCTCAGATTCACCCATAGAACTCGATGCAATCGTGCTCGAAAACCGTGAGTATGCGCGTGCAATGGCGCGGCTTAAACGTCTCGGCCTTGCTATCTACAGTGGGTTTACACCAACCGACGCAGTGCATGTGCTCGGGATTAATTCGCACTGGAGCCAGCCAGCGGCCGAATTATCGGCGCGGCTCTGGATGCGGCAAATGCGCTACCTGTATGGTTACGGACGCTGGGATAACGATAATGCAGAGCAAGCCTGCCAACAGGTATACGAGCTGGTACAGTCGACCATCAGTCGGGCCCTGATCGAAGTGGGGCTAAACGAAGCAGAATTTTCGACTAGCGCCCGTACCAGAGGAGTAACCGAGATACTCACCAAAATGGTGCTGAGTAGCGGCCAGGAAGATAAAGCAAAGCCATTATTCAAACTCGATTTTGCCAGTGATTATCCGATTGTCGCGGTAGGTGCGCCCGCGGCCAGTTATTATCCTGAGGTCGCCAGGACGATGCACATCGGCTTACACCTGCCAGAGCATGCCGATGTCGCAAATGCCTATGGTGCGGTAATGGGAAGCGTTATCCAGCGAGCGCAAGTAACCGTGACACAACCCCTGTTTGGAACGTTTTGCCTTTTCAATAATGACCAGCCGCAACATTTTGAATCATTGGCGGCAGCAAAAAAATGTGCTGAAGGCATAGTCTTGTTAGAAGCCGAACGCAAAGCACTCGCTGCCGGTGCGAAAAATCCTCAAGTGACGCTGAGTTACGAGGATATTCATGTTAATGATGAAATCGACGGTGAGTTATTCCTCGAATCGATGGTTATTGCCACCGCGATTGGCCCGGCCTGCGACTGGCAAGCCGATACTACCGCATGATTTTTGCCGATCTCGAAGCAAGCCTGAGAACTTTTGGCCTTCACCTGCGCGGGGTATTAAGGCCTGGGGCAAAAGAGTCTGCATTGCTTCAGGTTGAAGCCAGCAGTGATAATGTAATTGCACTGGTGGGAAACATCGGCTCTTCCTACTGGTCCGTGTTCAGTGCGTCACCAGAGTATCAGGACGGGCAAGCCGATTCGCTCGACCGCTGGAGCAGGCGCGTCGGCGAGCAGGTAGCGCAAGCGTTTTCAGTGAAAGCGATTTATCCCTTTGAAGGACCGCCGTATTATCCGTTTTTGCAATGGGCGCAACGCGCAGATGCGCTCAGCCAGTCACCGCTGGGACTGATGATTCATCCACAGTTTGGCCTCTGGCATTCGTATCGGTTTGGACTACTGATACCGCAATCGCGCCAGTCTGATCAGCAAAATATGTCAGTTGAGAGTCCCTGTTCTGGCTGCGCGGCCCAGCCCTGTTTACACGCCTGTCCAGTCGATGCATTTAGCGCTAAAGGTTATGACGTCGATGCATGCGCTAACTATCTAAAACAAACACCCGATGCACGTTGTCACCGACAAGGTTGTCAGGCGCGTTTGGCATGCCCGGTGGGTGTAGCCTATCAATATGAATCAGCGCAGCATACTTTTCATTTAAGAGCTTTCATAGCTGCGCGATAGTCCTCTCGCAGAGGGAGCAGGGTGTATTTACCCCTGGGCCTGCACCGCGGTCATCGCAATCAAATAATAAACATCGTCAGCCGAGCATCCACGCGATAAATCGTTAGCCGGGTTATTCAGGCCCTGCATAATCGGACCAATTGCGATAGCGCCACCCAGGCGTTGTGCAATCTTATAGCCGATATTGGCGGCATTCAGGTCGGGGAAAATCAGCACATTGGCATTGCCCTGGGTCATAGATTCGGGCAACTTGTGCTCGACGATCGAGGGAACAAGTGCAGCATCGAGCTGAATCTCACCGTCAATTGCTAGCCCAGGATGTTTTTTTCGAACTATCGCGGTTGCTTCACGCACCTTGTCGACAAATGGATGACTAGCGCTGCTGTTTGTCGAAAAAGACAGCATTGCGACACTGGGCTCGCGCTCCAGCAGCCGTTTTGCACTTTGCGTGGTGGCGATGGCGATATCTGCCAGTTGCTCTGCAGTCGGGTCCACTACCAATGCACAGTCAGCAAAAAGCATCGCTTGTTTGGGCTGGTGATGTGCCGCTTCAAATATCATCAGGAAAAAACTCGACACCGTTTTAATACCGGGCGCGGCACCAATAATCTGTAGCGCTGCGCGAACACAATCACCACTGGTATAGCGAGCCCCGGCTATGGTGCCATCTGCGTCGCCGGCCTGCACCATGAGATCGGCAAAGTGTAACGGGTCCCTCACCAGTCGTTGTGCCTGGTCGCTTGTCATGCCATTTTTTTTACGTAGATCGAGCAGATTTTGTGCGTAGGCGGGGGCTCGAGTCGATGCCTTTGGGTCCTCTATGTGGATACCTTCAAGCGAAAGCCCGGCCCGTTTGGCCAGTTGTTCGATAGCCTCAAGGTTGCCAACTAATATGCAGTTTGCAATGCCATCGCCTGTAGCGCGCACCGCGGCCTCAATTACGCGTTTGTCATTGCCCTCTGCTAAAACAATCGATTGGGTTCTAGAACAAGCCTGTTTAATTACATGATTCAAGATATTCATTGGATATCACTGCTGAATTTAGAGCAGAATAGGGTTTTAGTGGGATTCGGGCAAGTACCTGGCGGCGAGAAAAACAGGTGCCGGTCTATGAAAATGGATTTACGCCTTTTTTTTCGATCTACCCAGGTGGTAGTATTGATCT
Source organism: uncultured bacterium (assembly GCA_965370015.1). GTDB lineage: Bacteria > Pseudomonadota > Gammaproteobacteria. Next base: position 10,073 of record CBDUSZ010000029.1, read on the forward strand.
ACTCGCTGCATTAATACGATAATTCCAGGCTGAAAAATATAAAGGGTATCTCGGCAGAGATATTTCTAAACATAAGGATAACTCAAAAGGGCAGGGCAAATAATGAAAATAGGCGTACTCAAAGAAATTCATCTCAGTGAAAAGCGCGTGGCGACGACCCCTGAAGTCACCAAAAAACTGATTAAACTCGGATTTGAGGTAATAATCGAGTCCGGTGCCGGTGCTCGCGCCAATTATCCCGACCATGCGTACGAGGAGGCAGGCGCAGTGATCAGCAAGGAGGCAGAATCAACCTGGGAAGCCTCTGATCTGGTGATCAAGGTACGCCCGCCCGAACAAAATGTGCAGCTTGGTAAGCACGAAATTGAACTGATGCCAAGGGGCTGTCGACTGATCAGTTTCCTCTGGCCAGCACAAAACGAAGAGATGCTCGTACAATTGGCCGAGCGCAATGTTACTGCACTGTCGATGGATAGCATCCCGCGTATTTCGCGTGCGCAAAAACTCGACGCCCTGAGCTCGATGGCCAATATTGCCGGTTACCGTGCCGTGATCGAAGCCTCTAGCTTATATAGTCGATTTTTTTCCGGTCAAATTACTGCTGCAGGGAAGGTTGTCCCGGCCAAGGTTATGGTAATCGGTGCCGGTGTCGCCGGTCTTGCGGCGATAGGTGCGGCCAAATCACTCGGTGCGATCGTACGTGCATTTGATACCCGGCCCGAGGTAAAAGATCAGATAGAAAGTATGAATGCTGAATTTCTGGAACTCGATTTCACCGAAGATGGCAGCGGTGAGGGTGGGTATGCCAAGGTCATGAGTAAGGAATTTATCGAGGCGGAAATGGCTTTGTTCGCAGAGCAGGCGAAGGAAGTCGACATCATTATTACCACCGCATTGATTCCTGGAAAGCCCGCACCCAAGCTGATTACCAAGAAGATGGTGGCGAGCATGCGCGCTGGCAGTGTTATTGTCGATCTTGCCGCCGAGCAAGGTGGAAACTGTGAGCTCACAGCCCCCGGCAAAGTAGTGAAAAAGCACGGCGTGAATATCGTTGGTTATACCGATTTACCGAGCCGTCTTGCCGCACAGTCGAGCCAGTTATACGCAACCAATATTTATAACCTGCTAGAGGAGATGTGTCCGCAGAAAGACGGTGATATGGTGGTAGACATGGAAGACGTGGTGGTACGAGGCGCAACCGTGGTGAATAACGGCGAAATTACCTGGCCACCACCAGCGATAGAGGTCTCTGCCGCGCGCAAACCTACCTATGGTGGACAAGATCTGCATCTGGATCCGGAGCCAGCAAAGCCAGTAGCCCCGCCTTCGCTCGGCGTCAGGGTGTTGAAAAGTGGCTGGTTGCAGTTGCTCTTTGGTGGTCTGGCATTATTTGGCCTGGGGCTTGTGGCTCCGCCTTCGTTTATGGCGCATTTTACCGTTTTTGTGCTCTCCTGTTTTATCGGCTACGCGGTAATTTGGAATGTCTCATCATCCTTGCATACACCATTGATGAGCGTTACCAACGCGATAAGTAGCATTATCGTGCTCGGTGCGCTGACGCAAATATCATCTGACAACCCGACTATCATGTACCTGTCGATATTCGCCATTTTTATCACCAGCATCAACATCATTGGTGGTTTTTCGGTTACGCAGCGCATGCTGCAAATGTTCAAGGGGTAATCCTGATGTTTTACAAAGGCGGCCACTGTCAAACAGCACTTTCGATAAATTACAAATCCTGCATAACACAGCCGGGCGGAGCAACCCATGTCTGAAAGCCTCATAACTGTATCCTACCTGGGTGCTGCGATTCTATTTATTCTCGCGCTTGGAGGCCTGAAAGATAACGAATCCGCGCGTCGTGGCAATCTCTACGGCATGATCGGTATGGCGATTGCGGTGCTGGTCACGGTCATCGGATTTGTCACTAAAAATTATAATTTTCTGATCGCAGTGATGGTCATTGGCGGGGTGTTGGGTTTCATATTATCGCGCCGCGTGAAAATGACACAAATGCCGGAATTGGTGGCGATACTACACAGTTTGGTCGGTCTTGCCGCAGTGCTCATCGGTTACGCTAATTTTATGGATCCGGGCGTCGAATATATTGGAGTCGAAAAAACCATCCATGAGGTTGAAATCTTCATCGGTATCTGGATCGGTGCGATGACCTTTACCGGTTCGGTGGTCGCTTACGGTAAACTCAGCGCAATGATCAGTGGCCGGCCCTTGCTGTTACCTGCAAGACACTGGCTTAACCTGGCACTATTTATCGGTGTCATTGTTTTTGGTGTCAAATTCGTCGGTGCTGGAAATCATGCGGATGCACTGGTGATGCTTGCTGCGATGACGATTCTTGCCTTCATTTTTGGTGTGCATATGGTTGCCGCAATCGGCGGTGCAGATATGCCGGTGGTAATTTCGATGCTTAACAGCTATTCAGGCTGGGCCGCGGCAGCGACCGGCTTTATGCTTTCGAACGATTTGCTCATTGTCATCGGTGCGCTAGTAGGTAGCAGTGGTGCGATACTGAGTTACATCATGTGCCGTGCGATGAATCGAAATTTTATCAGCGTCATAGCGGGTGGATTTGGAAGTACGGGCAGCTCGAAGAGTCCTACAGCCGTGGGTGCCGATCAGGGAGAGGTGAACGCCATCGATATTGCCGAAACAGCACAGCTGCTGGATAGTGCGAGCCAGGTCATGATAGTACCCGGATATGGAATGGCAATGGCGCAGGCACAACACGCCGTATCAGAAATCGCAAAGATGCTGATAGCCAGAGGTATTAACGTGCGTTTCGGAATTCATCCGGTTGCCGGGCGCATGCCCGGGCACATGAATGTGTTGTTGGCGGAAGCCCATGTGCCCTACGACATCGTATTTGAAATGGACGAAGTCAACGACGATTTTCCCAATATCGATGTCTCGATCATTATCGGCGCCAACGACACGGTTAATCCATCGGCGCAGTATGATGAAGATAGCCCCATCGCTGGCATGCCGGTGCTAGAAGTGTGGAAAAGTGAAACTGCCATTGTGTTAAAGCGTGGCATGGCTGCCGGTTACGCTGGAGTCGATAATCCGCTATTCGTTAAAGAAAACACTCGAATGCTGTTTGGTGATGCGAAGGAAAGTCTGGATCAGTTAATTAAAGCTTTATAATAACCAGGGTAGTCGCAGATTGGGTCTGGTTAACTCAGCCTAACTACGAACTGTTTTATTAGAGGGGCTAGATTAACATATGTATTACGGCGAAAAACTTAATAGCATTAGCCATCTGGTGGGCGCTGCGCTAGCGCTGATCGGCCTCGGCGCTCTGCTCGCCGTTAGTATTCAAACCCGCGATTTCTGGGTGATCACCAGTTTTAGCGTATTCGGTATCACTACGGTGCTTCTCTACACCATGTCCACGCTGTATCACAGTTTTAAGCCAGCCAAACTTAAACAACTGTTCCAGATTTTCGATCATGTGTCTATTTACCTGTTGATAGCCGGCACCTACACCCCTTATATGCTGGTCACCCAGCGCGATGGCAACGGCTGGCTGATAATGGGCATCGTCTGGGCACTCGCGGTGGTAGGGATATTGAGCGAAATTTTTTTATCCGGTCGCGTGGTAAAAGTTGGACAGATGATAATTTACTTTGGTATGGGATGGGCCTGTTCTTTTGACTTCAGCAGCCTCAAAGCTGTACTTCCTGAAACAGGTATCTTATGGCTTGCCGCCGGTGGTCTGGCTTATACCGCTGGTGTGGTTTTTTATATTCTCGACAAGATGGATAAATTGACCCACGCACATGGCATCTGGCATTTCTTTGTTCTCGTGGGCACTATCAGTCATTTTATTTCCATCATTGGTTACGTGCGATAGGCATGCTGGCTATAATTGCAGCCCAGGGTTCAGGTTCCTAAAACTGGTCAGTTGTGTTGCTAATCAATCATTCGTATAACAGTTCGCTATGAATTTGTTCAAGGCCGTTTTCGGCTCCTTGCTGGATAGCCTGCGTGATTTGCTTCCCATTATTCTCGTCATCGCTTTTTTTCAGTTAGCTGTGTTGCAGCAACCAATTCCCAATTTCGCTGAAATTGCCCGCGGTATCGTGTTTGTTGTTATAGGCTTAAGTTTGTTTATATACGGCCTCAATATGGGATTGTTTCCCATCGGTGAGACGATGGCATACTCTTTTGCCAGCAAGGGCAGTTTGCTATGGTTATTGTTATTTGCTTTTGCCCTGGGTTTTGGCACCACGGTGGCAGAGCCGGCATTGATAGCCGTTGCAAATGAAGCTGCAAAGGTCGCCGCCAACGGTAATATGATTGAAAATAATCAGCAATCGATTTCATCCTATGCTTTCGGTATGCGTATGACAGTCGCGGTATCGGTGGGTTTTGCGATCATGCTAGGAGTGTTCCGCATCATCAAGGGCTGGCCTATCCAGTACCTGATAATTGGTGGTTATATCGGCGTCATGATCATGACCATATTCGCCCCGAAGGAAATTATTGGCATTGCTTATGATTCGGGTGGTGTTACCACATCCACCATTACAGTGCCGCTGGTCACCGCTTTGGGGGTAGGTCTGGCAAGTTCTATCAAGGGCAGGAATCCGATGATCGATGGCTTCGGGTTAATTGCGTTTGCGTCGTTAACGCCGATTATTTTTGTCATGGCATATGGCATGGTGGTTTGAGGGCGGCCTGTATGCAGACGATTATCCACTTATTGCAAACTCTCGCTGCCACGATACTGGATGTACTGCCTATTGCTGCCATTATCTTTGGCTTTCAGTGGTTGGTTCTGCGCAAGCGCATCCCGCATCTAAAAAGAATAATTGCTGGTTTTGTCATGGTTTTACTCGGGCTTGCATTTTTTCTCGAAGGTCTGGAAGCCGCGCTTTTCCCACTTGGCAAGCTGATGGCACAACAGCTCACTGATCCGCTATTTATTGCCTCCGGCAATTTAAACGCCGAGTTAAGCTGGTGGAACTATAAATGGGTTTATCTTTTTGGTTTTGCAATCGGCTTTTCGACCACCATTGCCGAGCCTTCGCTGCTGGCGGTAGCGATCAAGGCCAATCAGGTGTCGGCGGGCAGTATTGGTGTCTGGGGTTTACGTATCGCCGTTGCCATTGGTGCCGCCATCGGAGTTACGCTCGGAGTTTTTCGTATCGTCACCGGCACCCCGTTGCAACTGTATATTATCTCTGGTTATGTGTTTGTCATTATCCAGACGATTTATGCGCCACGTATGATTATAGCTCTCGCTTACGATTCGGGTGGTGTTACCACCTCGACGGTTACGGTGCCTCTGGTAGTCGCCTTAGGACTGGGTCTTTCTACCACGGTGCCAGGGCGAAGCCCTTTACTCGACGGTTTCGGTATGATCGCTTTTACCTGCCTGTTTCCCATTATGACCGTTATGGCTTACGCTCAACTCTCCGAGTGGAAAGCCAAACGTGCAAAAAAACTATCTAGCCTATGAGAGGTCACCATGCATTTTAAATTGATAATTGCATTTACCGAAGATTCGATCACCGATAAAATTGTTGAAGCCGCGAGAGAGCACGGCGCCACTGGATCAACCGTGATTTCCAGCGCCAAGGGTGAAGGTATAAACGTAGCCAAGACCTTTCTGGGGCTCTCTCTGGAAACCCAGAGGGACATGGTGTTGTTACTGGTAGAACAGCACATGTGCCGAGAGATACTGGAAACTATTTCTAATATCGGTGAATTCGATGCAAATCCCGGTTCTGGTATCGCCTTTAGCATCGATGTAGAAGACGCGGTGGGCGTGTCGCATCAAGTCAGAGTACTTTCTGAATTAGTAGAGGAAGAATTATGAGTAAAAAAGCGATCGTGCGGGTACGCGATGTGATGAGGCCGGATTTTGACCTGGTAGATGGTATGGATACAGTGGCAGATGCGCTGAAAAAATCGAAACATCCAGAAAGCAAGTGTTTTATCGTTAACATACGACATGATGATGATGAATACGGGATAGTACTGTTATCGGATATCGCCAAACATGTGCTCGCCAGGGATAAATCACCGGATCGAGTGAATATCTATGAAATCATGTCCAAGCCAGTGGTGAGTGTTGGCCCGGATATGGATATTCGTTATTGCACGCGCTTGTTCGATAACTTTGGTTTGAGCAGGGCACCGGTTGTTGAGCACAAAAAGGTAATCGGCATAGTCGGCTATACCGACATCGTACTACGCGGTGTTCGCGACCGACTCGATTGAACAGTATCATCTAAGACCAGAAAATCTCCATGTATCAGCGCACGTTATTTAATACCCCGGTGGTATTCCATATCTTTTACGCGATTGCCTGGCTGGGATTGCGCCTGGCGGGCTGGAAAGTCAAAGGGCGACCCCCGACGACGCAAAAGTATGTAGTCATTGCCTACCCGCATACCAGTAACTGGGATTTCCCTCTGGGTGTCGCGGTTAGCATAATTTATCGCATAAAAGTGTACTGGCTGGGTAAAGACAGTTTATTTAAGGGACTGGCGGGTCCGCTAATGAAATGGCTGGGTGGTATACCGATTAATCGAAGTGTCGCGCATGACGTCGTCCAGCAAACCATCGACAGGTTTAACCAATCGGAGCAGATGGTAATCGCGCTCGCGCCCGAGGGAACCCGTGCGCAGGTGCAGAAATGGAAGACAGGGTTTTATCATATTGCCGTGGGAGCGAAGGTGCCCATCGTGCTGGGTTATTTCGACTATGCTAAAAAGGAAGCCGGGTGCCTGGAAAGTTACTTCCCCAGCGGAGATTTAGACAAGGATATGGTTGCGATTAAAGCAGCATACCAGGGCATCCAGGGGAGATACCCGGATCAGGCTGGATAAATTATTGCCTATATTGGACAAATTTACGGACACTAAAGTAACCGGGGTACGTGTCATTTCGGGCAGGGTGAAGCGATGAAGCGGAATAGCCGTCAACGCGGAAATGACTGCCCCGAAGCGGGAATCAATGCGATAAAGCCAGGTTCGAACTCGATGCAGTCACCACTTTGGCCGGGTCACCTGGCCATCTCTCAAGCCCGGTTGCCACCATCCAGCACTAGCGGATACCCGGTAATAAACCGTGCCGAGTCGCTGGCCGCGTAAAGCACCATATGCGCAACTTCTTCAGCACTACAAACCCGGTTTAACGGCGCGGCCCGTGCCGATTCACCAAGTCCTGTTTCGGCGTCGAGTCCTCGGTCTCGAAACTCTCCTCGCAGCATCGGTGTGTCGACGTCACCAGGGCAAATTGGCACGATGCGAATACCGTGTTTGGCATAATCGAGCGCCATCGCACGGGTCATTTGCAATACGGCACCCTTGCTGGCGCAATAGGCAGTCAGGTGATGACTGCCGCTGAGCGAAGCATCGGAGGCAATATTAACGATGGTTCCACCATCGGCTTTTAAGTGTGGAATCGCCGCACGGCAGATGTAAAACATGCCGTTAACATTGACGTTCATCGTATCCAGCCACTGTGCGTCGCTCGTCTGTTCGGCGGTCGCGTGGTAGATGATGCCGGCACTATTGACGACGATGTCGAGCCCGCCGAGTGCGTCGATGCTATGCGCGACGATGTTGTCGCACTGTTCGCTTTGGGTAATATCACCCTGTATGAAATCGATGTTACCTGGTGCATTGTTCAGTCGCCTGATGATTGCATCGGCCCGGTCCTGATTGCGTCCGCTGATCATCACATCGGCACCTGCACCGACAAAGGCAACTGCAGTGGCCTCGCCGATGCCGGAGGTGCCGCCGGTAATCAGTACTCTTTGACGGCTAAAGTTAAATTTGATACTGGCTTCGCTCATGATGACCCTGGTCAATTTGAGGGTTGCTGGAAAAATGCACTTTTCCACTAGAAATGAAATAAGATTAGCAGAATCTGATTACTATCAGCCTGTAAATTAACTTATCGGCAATTTTATGTACAAACTATACTGGGCACAGGAAACGGGTGCAATGGCACCACAGATTCTGTTGGAAGAAGTAGGTGCTGACTACCAGCGCGTGGTTTTAAACCAGGATGAAGGCGAAGAGATGGAAGCTGAATATCTTGCGGTCAACCCGCGCGGACAAATTCCGGCACTGGAATTGCCCGATGGCAGCATCATTTCCGAGTCGGCGGCTATGGTGTTGCAGATAGCCGATAACTACCCGGATTCCGGGTTACTGCCAGCAGTTGGCAGCGGCGAACGTGCGCAGGTTTACCGCTGGCTGTTTTATGCCGTGGCAAATATATACGAATCTGTTTTACGTTTGTATTACAGCGGGCGCTACACAACCGAGGCGAATTGTGCAGATTCGATTAAATGCCAGGCCAGGGAAGACATGGATAGCGCGTTCGAAATATTAGAGCAAGCACTGGGCGATGGGCCTTTTCTGCTGGGTGAGCAGTACAGTGTTATCGACCCCTACCTTTTAATGCTGGCGTATTGGCACGAGCAACCGCAGCAGTTACTGGCGCGTTGCCCCAAACTGAAACGGCTTTGCGATAGCGTGCGCCCGCGTCCGGCGGTAGAGCGTATATGGTCGCAGCATTATCCGGCTGAATAAATCCGGGGTCCGACAGACTCACAGAGTCAGGTTAATTTAAATCTTTCAGACAACGATCACGCGTATCGACAATCATTTGCAGGGGCGCGCCTGCCTTCGCTAGCACCCGTGCACCAAAATAGGCAGAAATAATAAACCCGGACAGTGCATCCGCCTCGTCTGAGCGTTGAACAGCTGATTCGATAGCAGCTCTTACTGCCGTTTGAAAACGGCGAATAATACCTTTCACTGAATTTTCAATCGCAGAATCAACCGGTGCCATTTCGACGCTCGCGTTGCACAGTAGACATCCCCCTGCAAACATGCCGGCCCTGGCTGACTCGATTACAGAATCGAACAAGCGCGTTATCTTTTCCTTGCCACTGCCTTCGCCTGTCAACATATCGATACCTGCCTGAATGCGGGTGCGGTCATAGTGCACAAGCGCTATCATATAGAGTGCCCGTTTGTCGCCAAATGCCCCGTACAGGCTACCCTTGAGCAACCCGCTGGCCGCGACCAGGTCCTGCATCGAGGTCGCTTCATAGCCTTTTTCCCAAAACACTTTCATCAGTGCTTCCTTCACCCTGGCTTCATCAAACTCACGTGGTCTGGCCATGCTGATTTCATCATCCGGTTAGGTTAAAATAATTATTGACCAATTGGTCAATAATAGCTATTATCAGTCTTAAGGGTCGCTCGTTTGATGAGGCGGCCAATTTTTCGACTAGTTTATGACCGTTTGGTCAATAATGCAACCTGAAGGTGAACCATGGCCAATATTGAGATTTACACACAAGACAGCTGCTTTTATTGCGCACGCGCAAAGAGCTTGTTAAATGAGATGGGATTATCCTACACCGAATACGAGGTATCGTTCGATACGGACAAGCAGGCGGAGATGATCAATCGCTCGCAGCGCTATACAGTGCCGCAAATATTTGTCAACGACCTGCCTGTCGGTGGCAGTGACGAGCTATTCGAGCTGGTTGAAAGTGGTGAATTTTCTAGCCTGCTAAACCCGGATTCAAATATCCACAACACCGAACTGGAGACTAATAGTCATGCCTGATCGTTACGATATTGTCATTATAGGTGGCGGCAATGCCGGTTTTGGCGTATCGCAAATAGCTCACGCTGCGGGCAAGTCAATCGCATTTATCGAGTCTGCCGAATTTGGTGGTACCTGTCCGAACCGTGGCTGTACGCCAAAAAAAGTTCTGGTTGCGGCGGCTCACGCCATGCACGAAATCGAGATTGCCCATACTCACGGTATCGACGTCGGCCCGGCTAAACTCAACTGGTCAGCCTTAATTGATCGTAAGAGCGATATGATCGATTTTATTCCAGACGCGATGGAAGACACTGCGAAAGGACGCGGCACGGTGTACAAAGGTAAAGCCAGGTTTATCGGGCCCAATACAGTCGAAGTGAACGGTACACAAATCGAGGCCGACAACTTCGTCATCGCCACTGGGTCAATCACACGTCCGCTTTCAATGCCAGGTGCTGAACATCTGATAACCTCCGACGATGTGCTTTCCGAGCGTGAATTGCCGGATGAAGTGGTATTTATCGGCGGTGGTGTCATCGCGATGGAATTCAGCCATGTTTACGCGCGTGCCGGCGCCAAAGTCACGATTCTGGAAATGATGCCGCAGCTATTGCCCCGGCTCGATAGCGATGCGGTGGCGGCGATCAGCCAGGAAAGCGAACGTATCGGCATCACCCTGAAAACGGCTGTCGAGGTGCAGGGTATTGAGAAAGTTGAGGGCAAATTGCGCGTCAATTACATTCACCAGGGTCAGGCGCACAGTATCGAAGCTAACCGGGTGGTAAACGGAACGGGTCGTATTGCCAATGTGGCAGAGTTGAATCTCGATGCTGCCAATGTTCAACACGATGGTATCCGCATCGAAGTGGACGAATACCTGCGTTCGGTTTCCAACCCCGCAGTCTGGGTAGCTGGCGATGCGCTGGTTCACTCGGCACAGCTTTCGCCGCTGGCAACTTACGAAGGACGCCTGGTCGGGCAAAATATTGTCGATGGCGCGCACAAATCACCCGATTACACGGTTGTTCCAAGCGCGGTTTATACCGTTCCGGCGTTAAGCAGTGTAGGCATGACCGAGGCCGAAGCAGTTAAAGCTGGCATAGATGTCGAAGTGAAAACCGCGGATATGTCGCAATGGTTCTC
>CBDUSZ010000030.1:0-20784 GCA_965370015.1 uncultured bacterium
ATATCACCCGCGATGATTTTGCAAAAGAGGCAGTCAGCGTCTGCAGTCATGGTTTTTCTCCGAATATTTCCCGGGTCTTACCGAGAGGACTTTCTGGTAGACCATCGAGTATAAGTCGAAAACGAGCTACTGACAAAAGACACTCTGTGATGACACTATCGTGGGATATTCCTTGGTGTTCACAATAAAAATAAAGCGCGGAAGAAAGTATCGCTATCATTGGATTTTCTGCAATATGTAACAAATAAGTGGCAAAAATAGATTAATAAGCTAAAATGACATTAATTAGTGGCAAAAAAGCGTAATAAGATACCATATGAATCCCTTTCTCGAACAAATAGGGCAGAGTCTTAAAACCGAGCGCAATGCCAGGGGCTCGAATCAGACCGATGCCGGCGAGATGGCCGGGTTGTCGCGTCGAGAGATCAGCGAGATTGAAAATGGGATATTCCGGGGCAGTATATTGAAAGTCCAGGACTATGCCATGTCACTTGGTTTTTCCCTGACGCTGGAAATGAAACGTCGCCCAGGCTTAGATGAATTGCCGGGGTTGTTCGATGAAGATTAACACCGACCAACGCATACGCCGGATTGACATTAAAGTGGCAGGAAAGGTGGCCGGCCTGCTAGAAAAAAATACCCAGTTTGAATTCACCTACCATTCAGATGCGCAATTTCCGGTGGCTGTGTCCATGCCCCTGGAAAAGCGCGCCTATCAAAGTGGCGCTTTATTTCCGATATTTGAAATGAATATCCCGGAGGGCTTTATTCGCCATCGCATTACGGAAAGGTTGCGCAAACAAATACGGGTTGATGATATGTTATTCCTGGCATTACAGGGTAAAACAGGGATTGGTTGTATTACTTATGCTACGCCGGGGATTGAAGCTGAAGAACTGAGTGCCGAAAGCCTGGCTGAAATACTGGCATGGAAGGGTAGTAACGAACTGTTTGAAGAGCTCGTTAATAAGTACCTGTTGCAATCTAGTATTAGCGGGATCCAACCGAAAATCCTGGTGCCGGAGACCATCGAAGCGACAGGGAGGGGCGCGATAGTATTATCTTCGTTGATTGTTAAAAGTGGTGGTGAGGAATTTCCTCAGCTCGCGATAAACGAATTCATTTGCATGCAGTTAGCAAGGGCCTGTCAGCTAGAGACCCCGGAATTCTGGCTATCCGACAATCAACAACTATTTGTGATGCGTCGGTTTGACTTAAAAGATGACGGTAGCTGTAGGGCCATGGAAGATATGGCTGTGTTACAGGGTAGGTCGACTAATGATAAATATCGTTCAAGCTACGAATCGGTTAGTAAGGTATTGAGTTTTTATTCGTCAAATATAAAGGCCGATAATAAAGCCTTATTTAAAATGCTGGTACATAGTTGTATGGTGGGCAATGGAGACGCGCATTTAAAGAACTATGCCATGTTATACGATGATCCGGATGATATGCGTTTAAGTCCTCTATACGATGTGGTGAATACACAAATATATAATCCCGCAGACACCCTGGCGCTCAACCTGGAAAAATCTAAAAGCTTCCCCAATCGTAAACGTATTATTGATTTTGGGAGGTCCATTGGGGTTAAAAAATGTGAGGACATTGTCGATGAAATCGCCGACCGGATCAGGGACGAACTCGAAGCGCTGGTTGCTTACACGGAGATGATGGAGTTAGATATTAAATCCACAATACTGCAGAATATTCACCGTTCCACGACCCGCCCGGCAATTAAAACCCACGCGCCTCGCAGGCATACAAAACACAACTAACAATATTATAGCGGGCCGGGTCTCGCTAGTAGACTTCCGGCCCGTCAGATATAAGCAATGTTTTCTGAAGACTAACCGAGAACAGATTCCGGGCTGTGGTAGTCGTATTTAAGCACGTCGGCCACTGGCTCGTTGGTGACTTTTCCTTTATGCACATTCAGGCCGTTACACAGGTGCACATCGTCCTTCAATGCCTGAACGTAACCTTTATCCGCCAGGGTCAAGATGTACGGCAGGGTGGCATTGTTTAACGCGTAAGTAGAGGTGCGAGGTACACCGCCGGGCATGTTGGCGACACAATAGTGCACTACATCGTCAACGATATAAGTAGGTTCTGCGTGCGTGGTTGCGCGCGAGGTTTCGCAGCAACCACCCTGGTCGATGGCCACATCGACGATGACAGCACCGGGTTTCATATTCTTTACCATTTCAGCAGTCACCAGTTTTGGTGCTTCGGCTCCGGGGATGAGCACGCCGCCGATTACGAGGTCGGCTTCAAGAACATGACGTTCAATAGCGTCATCGGTGGAAAACACCGAATTAGTGCCGCGACCGAACTGCTGCCAGTGGGCTTCGATTACATCCGGGTCGCGATCGATTACCCAGACATCCGCTCCCATGCCAACAGCGATATGGGTTGCATGAGTGCCGACCACGCCGGCGCCCAGAATCACGACCTTGGCGGGATCCACGCCGGGTACGCCGCCTAGCAACATGCCCAATCCGCCGTGGGGATGTTCCAGGCAGTAGGCACCGGCCTGAATCGCCATGCGTCCGGCTACCTTGGACATAGGTGCCAGCAGGGGTAAACCGCCGTGGGCTGAGGTTACCGTTTCATAAGCGATGCAGACCGAACCACTGTCGACCAGGTCTTTGGTCTGATCAGGATCCGGTGCCAGATGCAGGTAGGTGAAGAGAATTTGGCCTTCGCGCAGCATGGCGCGTTCAATTGCCTGGGGCTCCTTGACCTTCACAATCATCTCCGCACGCTGGAAAATTTCCGCGGCGGTATCTACTATTTCGGCACCGACGCGGCGGTACTCGTCGTCGCTGCAACTAATGCCGATACCGGCATTAGTCTCAATCATCACTTGATGGTTGTGTTTTACCGCTTCGCGAACACTGGCCGGGGCCATACCAACACGATATTCATGATTTTTAATTTCTTTGGGAACGCCGATCAACATTTTATTTGTCCTGGGCTGATGAAAGAATAATTCTATGAACCTACTAAAGTAGTTCAGTGTCAGGTCTCCCAGTAGTACCAGTAATATCCTTTGAATGTACCAGATTTATTTTGATGAAGAACTTCAGTACTATGAACCTGTGGAGGCAATTTTTTTCCGAAATGATAATGAGTGCCGAGCAGAGAAAATCCATTTCTAACTTTATGACTCTATTATTCAGACTATGAGCAATCAAGACCGCGATAAGTGGAATCAACGATACGCAGAGGATTGCGATCGAAAAAATAACCCGGTGACATTAGTCGAAGACTGGTTGCCCAGATTGTCCGTGGGTCGAGCGTTGGACGTGGCCTGTGGTGCCGGGAGAAACGCGATATTTCTAGCACAAGCTGGATATCAGGTTGACGCGGTCGATATTTCCCATGAGGGTTTGGAGTTGGCCAGGCAACAAGCTCGCAGTCAGGGGCCTGGGATTAACTGGATAGAGCAGGATCTGGATCAACCCTACGCGTTCGATACCAATTACCAGCTTATCCTGGTCATGTGGTACGTTGATCTTGCGCTCATCACCCGACTGTGTGGCTGTCTGGCGCCGGGGGGTTATCTACTCTGCGAGGAACACCTGGTCACCGGGCAGCAGGTAATCGGGCCGACCAACGCTGCCTACCGGGTGGCACCTGGTGCTTTGCGTGAAGCAGTTTCGCAACTTGATATTTTATTCTATGAAGAATCCGTCGAACCGACCAGCGAAGGCGAGCAAGTTGCGAGTGCGCGGGTGGTGGCTAAGAATAATTAGTTTTGAATAAACCATACAATCGCCCATCGATAGCCAGCAAGCCTAGCGTGATCAAAGCCATGCCAACGAAATGATTGGCGGACAGGGTTTCATCGAGGATAAACCATCCCAGTAAAATGGCACTAACGGGTACCAGCAAAGTAACCAGTGCGATATTGGTCGCCCCGGCGACTTGCAGAATGCGAAAATACAGGACGTAGGCAAGGGCGGTGGAAAAAATGCCCAATGCCAGTAACGCCAACCAGGTGTTTAGCCCGGGCAGGGACAGGTTCCAGGGGCTATCGAAGTAAATCGCTACCGGAAACAGCAACAGGCTGGAAGCGGTTACCTGCCCGAAGGCAACCTGGGTCGGCTGCACGTCTAAATTGCGGAACCTGCGACCATAAGTTGCCGCAATAGCGTACGAGAGTGCTGCCCCCAGGCAGGCCAACATTGCCAGAGTCGAGGTGTTAAATCCATCTAGTGCGTCAAATCCGATTAACACTACAACGCCTGCTAGACCCAGCACAACACCGGCAATTTTATTAACCGAAATACGCTCGTCACTAGTCATAAAATGTGCCACCAGGATGGTAAAAACGGGTGTTACTGCATTTAATATGGCCGCCAGTCCACTGGCTATTTCGGTCATTCCCCATAGCAACAGACTGAAAGGAACCAGGTTATTTATAAATCCCATGGTGAAGAATGCCAGCCATATCTTTGCTCCACTGGGCAGCTTTTTGCCACTAATTTTCAAGTAGGCTAACAGGGTAATGGCTGCTATGCCGACCCGGCAAAAAACTATTAATAAGGGCGGTAATTCAGCCAGCGACAGTTTCATGAAAAAAAATGATCCGCCCCACAGGATGGACAGTAAAATCAACATTATCCATTCCCTGGCCCCCATTAATGATTTTCGCGTCATAGCCTGCCTTTAATACTGTTTATCGATTTGTTAAAAGAGTTGGTATTTCTGAATTTCAGCCGGGTGGAGAATATCCGATTGCTAATGACCAGGCATCCACAAAATGGACTACTAATTTAACCTGGAAATAATCTACATAATTGAGGAATGCTATTACTTTATTAATACTCAACAGCAGTTGGCGCAGGTACAGGCAAACCGAGCTCTTCAAGCGCCTGCCGCAAGCGTACCAGCGGTTGCCAAAAACTGGTAACAGAGAAAATTAAAAAGGGGTTGTGAGGAAATTCGACTGCGCGAGTATCTGTTCATGATAACTATTAGTTCTGTTAACATAGCGGCTTGTGCAATTATCCCGTTAGCCTGTTTTCCAGGCCTGACTCCAGACATTTTTTATCATGCCAAATAATTTAATCCAGAAATACAATATTCCCGGGCCGCGTTATACCAGTTACCCAACAGTTCCGTATTGGGAAGATAAATCTATGACCCCGGCGATCTGGGGAGATACCGCCGTTCGGGCATTTGAAGAAAGTAATGCAAGCGAGGGTATCAGCTTATATATTCACCTGCCGTATTGCGAAAGTCTATGCACGTTTTGTGGTTGTCACAAACGCATTACCAAGAGACATAGCGTAGAATCACCTTACATTGATGCCGTGTTAAACGAATGGCAGAGCTATCGCAAGTTATTCTCTGAAACTCC
Organism: uncultured bacterium; assembly: GCA_965370015.1. Lineage (GTDB taxonomy): Bacteria > Pseudomonadota > Gammaproteobacteria. The sequence goes on from CBDUSZ010000030.1 coordinate 5,369, forward strand.
CAAAATTAAAGAATTGCACCTGGGTGGTGGCACCCCGACATTCTTTAGTCCTGATCACCTGAAGATGTTGATTGATGGGATTATGCAGCATGCGCAAAAGGCAGACGGATTTGAATTCGGATTCGAAGCACACCCCAACAATACAACCCGGGAACACATCGATACATTTTATAATTTGGGGTTTAGAAGATGCAGTTTTGGGGTTCAGGACTACGATCCACTAGTGCAAAAAACCATCAACCGAATTCAAAGTTTCGAACAGGTTAAGCGCGTGACCGAATGGGCCAGAGAAACTGGCTATACTTCGATAAGCCATGATTTGATCTTTGGGTTACCGCATCAAACGTTGGAAAATGTAATCGATACGATAAATAAGACCAATGAACTTGTCCCGGATAGATTGGCATTTTACAGCTATGCCCATGTGCCGTGGATAAAGGGTACCGGTCAACGTGGCTTTAGCGAAGTCGATCTACCTAAAGATGAGGTTAAAAGAGCCCTGTACGAAGCGGGCAAAAAGTTATTTTCGCAGTTAGGTTACGAAGAAATAGGCATGGACCATTTCGCTTTGAAGACTGATTCCTTATATCAATCATTACAAAGCAAGAAACTGCACCGTAACTTTATGGGTTATACGGCCAGTAAAACTCAATTAATGGTAGGTTTGGGCATGTCGTCTATCAGTGACTCCTGGTACGCATTTGCGCAAAATGAAAAATCCATTCCTGAATACGAAGCAAGAGCTAATAGCGGTGAACTACCTGTGTTTCGAGGTCATTTACTAACCGCTGAAGATCGCATCGTAAGACAGCATATTCTTAATATTATGTGCCATTTTGAGACCAGATGGGACGAACCTGAAAACCAGTTTCCCGAGTTACAGGAATGTCTTTTAAGGTTAGAGGAAATGGAGGCCGATGGTTTGGTAGAACTCAGCAAGCATAAACTGGTAGTTCGCGAACATGCCAGGCCATTTATAAGAAATATTTGCATGGCATTTGATTTACGTTTGTTGCGTAACACGCCAGACACCCGGATCTTTTCGATGACGATATAGTGTTGCATCGAATTCGGGTCGACGATTGTATTATGCTACTGGGGATATCGGCCAATTGAATTTTGTGACGAACAACCTGCATTAGCTTTCTGCCGTGTTTACCAGTAGCGGGCTAGACATAGCTCAAAAGTGTAATTGCACTGATTGCAAATAACATGGCGACGATCTTTTTCGGACTCAGGACTTCCATTTTTAGCACCAGCGCGACGAGCAACGACATCAGGAAGCTCATATTGGCGATGGTTATGACGACACTGGCTTCGCCTAACGAAAGCGCCGTTACCAATGTTCTAACAATGCCATAAACTAATATTCCGGATACCAGCGAATAAATCAGCTTTGCTCGTGTAATCGAATAACGATGTTCGATTAATACCGCGTAGAGCAGACCGGAAATAATCCAGCATATTGCGGATATCAACATCAGCGCGTCGGCGTCGGCGCCCTGCGATAATCCGGCCTTGGTCACTACACCATAAACCGCACGTAATAATGCGCCTGTAGTAACAATGATTAAGCCTGTTTTTAAGGTGCTGTGAGTCCCGATCGAATGTTGTTGCCGATAGAGTAATAATACGGCGATAACCCCGCAGCTAACGCCTGCCAGTTTTATCACAGACATTGATTCACCGAGGAATATCACCGACAGGAATACCACCGCAATGGTGTTCAATCGATAAATAGTCGAACCGAGACTCACTTCCATGTGCCTCAACGATTCCAGTAAAAGTATGTTGGCGATTGCGACAAAGACCCCGGCGACCAGCCCATACCACCAGGTCGTCTGGGTGAAAACAATTGCGTCACCACGAATGCTGGTGTCGATCATTAATAAAATCGTCCACACAACCCCGACGCCGCAGATCATCATGCCCCGCGAACGATCACGGGTGCTATATCGCTTGAATACAACTTCGTTCAAGCCCCCAATAACAAGACTTAGTAGTGCAAATATTATTGCCTGGCTTAACATGGGATCCTGTCTGGATGAGGCGGATTTAGAAAAACAATACTCAAATTATTACCGGGGATGCGGATTTAGTCGCCCTGAGCCTATATTATTTTCTGTATTGTGAAATCTGAATTTCAGTACCGTAATCTGCATAATCGCCATCAGAACGCTTGCCGCGGAAATTACCCCACTCGATTGGGTGATAGCGGTTCGGTTGTTGATCGCTGACAACCGTCGGTAAAGGACTCACTTTGCAAGTCGCCGCAGGGTTGAAGAAAAAGGGAAGGCTATAACGGTCTTTGATATCCATTGCGAGAACGCGATGGATGGGTGCCTGGTACCTGTCGTTTGACCAGACCTGCATCATGTCGCCTGTATTGACGACGATCGCAGCTGGTACTGGTTGGATCGTATGCCAGAATCCATTTTTATACACCTGCAAGCCACTAACATCGTCCTGTAGTAGTACGGTGAGTGCCCCAGCATCGGTGTGGTTGTGTATACCCAGGTCGGCGACGGGTTGGTGGTCGATGTCTGAATCTGCCATCGGGTCCTTGACCGGGTAGTAGTTAAGCCGCATGAAGCCAGTATGATTAAATTCAAAATCGGCGCGCATGTGGTCTGCAGATAGATTTATACCGATACAAAATGCTTCAAGCAGGGTCAGCGACAGCTCCGTGCAGGCGTCGAAGTATTGCTGCATTATGGTTTTAAAAGTTTCCAGGTTCTGGGGCCATCGGTTGGACTTCCCGTATATTGGATCGATACCCTCTCGGGTAAAGTCGAACACCTCTTTTTTATCTCGCTGATTTTTCGTTAGTTCATTATGGTAGAAACCCCAGGGGTTATCTTTAGAGCGTAGCACGGACATTTTTTTATCGATCGGTAAAGCAAACATGGCACGTGTTTGATACCAGACCTTTTCGATCAAATCGGCGGGTATGCCGTGATTAATAATTTGAAAAAAGCCCCATTCCTGGCAGGCTAGTGCAATTTCTTTAATTGCGGGTTTGGCCGTAATACTGGATGAATCGGACACCAGGTCTGCAATATCTATGATCGGTACCTGGTCATCAATAGAACCCTGTTCGGCGATTGGCTGTTTGTCGAGATCTTGCTTTTCGAAAGACATGGCTAATTTTGCAAATTACTATATAGACCCCAGTATATCCCCTCGCCAATAGGGATTGAATAATAATTCTTGCCATTGGGGAGATGGTATTTTATGCATTTTGAGTGACTGGTTTACCGATGCAATTAAATTCAGAGAGAGATATTATAGGCAGCAAGCAAAATGTCATGGTTGTTTAGCAATGACATTAGCCTGGGATAGTTGAAAATTTGCCCGGCTTAACTCGCTTACCGCTACTTCTTTGTTCCTGTAATAAATACCTTTGGGGATCACGAAATATGACGACTATTAATATTCAGTTCACTCTGTTCTCGGCATTTTACTCACCGCTGATTGTAACCATGGCAGGTGACTTTCTAAAAAAGGAAGGCCTTGATTACGAATGGTCTGTATCGCCACCGGGTAAATCGGCGGTAGACGCCATTATCGATGGTAGCGCTCACGTCGTACAGTCGGCAGCCAGCCAGGGGTTCAATGCGTCGCAGAGAACCGAACCACCCTATCCGCTACATTTTGCCCAGGTTAACGAGATGGATGGGTTTTTTATTAGCGGTCGCGATGCCGATCCGGATTTTAGCTGGGGTAAGCTTGAGGGGGCAGAAGTCGTTATGTTTAAAGCCGGCCAGCCAAACGCGATGTTTCGTTATGCCTGTAAACAGGCAGGGATTGATTACGATAAAATTATCCCGATAACGCCGGGCGGCCCGGCTGATATCGATAAAGCCTTTAGAAGTGGACAGGGGCCGTATGTCCTGCAACAGGGGCCCTATCCACAGCAGCTTGAGTCCGAAGGCCTGGGCAATATTGTGGCCCAGGTTGGCCCGCGCATCGGTCCTTGTGCTTTTTCGAGTCTTGCAGCTTCCCGTGATTGGCTAGATAGTGATATGGCCAGTGCGTTTATTCGAGCCTATGCCAATGCCCGACGTTATCTGAATGAGGCTTCGGCAAAAGAAATTGCTGTTGTAGAAAAGCCATTTTTTCCTGATATCGACGCAAATGCTCTGGAGAATTGCATCGCAACCTATCAGCAGCTAGGTTGCTGGACGCCACATGTGGAAATAACCCGCGAGGCTTTTGAAGTGACCCTGGATGTTTTTCAATATACCGGGGGAATAAGCGAACGCATTCCTTATGATCGTGTTTGTGCGACACCACCAAATGGATGACTATGAGAAGCATAGATCCAGGAGCCGGTGTAATATATTTGGTCTATATCCGTTAGTATTGCCCCTGCCGAAACTCAGTTTTGGAAAAAAGAGTCGCAGAATGTTAAGCGAAAGTTAAGTTAGTATCCTAAGAATAGAGTTAACTATTAAATTATGGTCTTTTGCCGGGCTCTTTCTTATGTTGAAATTTGTCTGTGTTTTAATTATTGCTATCGCACTGAGTGCATGCGCCCCTTTTCACCCCCAGGTGGAAAACTTGAAGCAGCGCTATTATTTCGTGCAGCCAGGTGACAACTTTTACTCCATAGCCTATAGGCTCGAAATTACAGCCCAGCAATTGCAGCATGCCAACCCCTGGCTCAAGCCGTTGAATATTGCGCCCGGTATGCGGCTATCTGTACCGGGTTATCCCCTTGATGACAATTATGCAAACGCTAAAAAAACCCACAACCATGATGATCTCAACGACCGTGATGGCGCTACAAGTCTAGACCTCCATACAGATTACATCTGGCCATTAAACAGAATCGACGTCTCATCGAACTACGGTTACCGCGGTAGGAACTTACATGCTGGTATTGATCTACGTGCACCGCGTGGGACTCGAATATTCGCATCAGCCGATGGCAGGGTGGTTTTCTCCGGGCGTAAGCGTGGTTATGGGAATATAATCGTGATCAATCACGGTGGGGGAATTGAAACAGCGTACGCGCATAATAATCGTAACATGGTTAAAAAAGGCCAACGCGTCAATCAGGGGCAGGTTGTCGCTACCGTAGGCAGGTCCGGCAATGCGACAGGTTATCACCTGCACTTTGAGTTTCGCCGACACGGCAAAGCCGTTAACCCGGTTCGCCATGTGCAGGCAGCATTGTAAATTACGCCGGTAGCCTGTCAGGCTTAATCTAAATCTAGTGTGCAAAGGAACAACTAATTTCGACAATCCCGAATGACTGTGCCAGACCACTTATCCGCCAGGTTCTGATATATTGCGGTCTTCCAGTAGTTCATCGTAGGTAAGTAAATTATGACTTCCAGAGTTTCAATATTGATTACCGGGGCATCCGGGGGTATAGGACGTGCTACCGCCATCGAATGTGCCAGTAAGGGTGCCGCGATAGGCATTCATTATCACCGTAATCGTGATCGTGCCGAAGCAACACTGGACGCCTTATCGGGTGACGGTCATCGTCTTTACCAATGTGACATTACCGATCCTGAGGCGGTGGAAGGGTTGATTGGTCAGGCGCATGAAGAGTTCGGTGGCCTTGATGTGCTGGTAAATAATGCGGGCATATCTAAAAGGCACCATTTCGAAGATATCGACTACGCAACCTGGCAAAAGACCTGGAAAACAGTCGTCGATACCAACCTCACTAGTGCCAGTAATTTATGCTTTTGTGCTGCCAAAAAAATGATTGCCCGCGGCGGGGGCAAAATTGTCAATGTGTCATCGCGCGGTGCGTTTCGGGGCGAACCACTGATGCCCTGGTACGGGGCATCGAAAGCCGGAATGAACGCAATGGGGCAGTCTCTGGCTCAGGCTCTGGGCCCGAAAGGCGTGTTTGTATATACCGTCGCACCAGGCTTCGTCGAAACTGAAATGGCAAAATCGACGCTCGAGTCACCGGAAGGAGACAATATTAGAAACCAGAGCAGCATGGGTCGGGTTGCCCAGCCCGCAGAAATCGCAAAAACCATCGGTTTTCTTGCATTTGATGCGCCTGCATTTATGACCGGTTGCATTATAGATGTCAACGGTGCTTCCTACCTGCGATCCTAGTCCTGAATGTTCGACGGCAGGAAAGCCATAAACATCGAATCGAGTAAGCAGGCATTGTCTGGTATTATTTGATCCTCGTGGTCTTTTAGGGGCGTATCAATGGGAATCGGTGATTTTTTCAAATCTATTTTCGGTGGCTCAGGCCGTTCGGCTAATCCAGATCCGGTGACTTCAGAACCACTCGAATACAAAGGATTTTCAATCGAAGCGGCACCCATCGATGAAGGTGGAAAGTATCGTACCGCCGGTTACATCAGCGGTGAAATCGAAGGCGAAATTAAGCGCGTGCAGTTCATTCGGGCTGATGAAAATGTTGATCGTCAGGCTGCGATTGATCACTCAATTTCAAAAGCCAGGCAGATCATCGATGAACAGGGGCTCAGCCTTTTGCAGAAAACGCATCTGTAGAAAGTCGCCATAGCCAGCGAGTAGCATTTACCTTGCCCGCCTAAACAGAGCTTTTGAATAACTCCTGTTGCAGAATTTTGATTCGCGGTTTTGCGTCACGCGCGTGGGGCTTGATTTCCAGTAATTGTTCAAATGCAGCGATTGCGCCGCTAAAATCGCGTTGCCAGCCAAGGATCATGCCGAGACCCCAGATCGCGCCAAAGTGACGCGGTTCCAGAGCCAGGGTTTGTTGGATGTCGACGAGAGAACCACTGTAATCATTGCGGTAGTATCTTACAGTCGCACGTCGGTTCCAGCCCTCTGAAAATTCAGGCGCCATTTCGATGACTTGTGAGTAGAGTTTTTCGGCCTGTGCCAATTGACTGGATTGCATTGCGATACCCGCCTTTTCCATCAGGCTGTCGATCTCTTCGCGGCCGCTGTCGAACCATATCGCCCAGATGTCGACTTCCACCTGTTGTAACTCAACGCTATTTTCACTGGTTTTTAAACTGCTGAATAGTGCATCCAGGCGCGAGTCGGTCTGGTCGGAGTAACTGTACAGCGGAACCAATAATGCTATCCCCAGAGTCAGTTGAATGATGATCTTTACAGCCAGGGTATTCATATCCATCTCCATTAGCCGATACACTGAGTACCGAGTCACCATCCTAACAGTGTTTTAAACTGGTATCGAATCATTGAAAATCGAAGATTTTGCCGATTTAATCGAGAAATCGTGGTAATTATTTAACAAATAATATCTATAATACAGACTATTACATGTGTTTTTTATAGCCAGTTCTATAATAAAATTACTCAATTGATACGGATAAAGGATATTTATATGAACGATCCAAACCCCTATTCAACCCCCGATGCCTCGCTCGAAAGCGGGCAACAGGAATCTTATCAACCGAAAATATTTTCATTCAAAGGCCGGATTGGGCGGTTGCGGTATTTCGCCTATGGAATTGGCACCTACCTGATTCTTATGGCGGTTTTTATGCCGTTAATGGGCGGTACCATGCTCATGGGCAGTACCATGGCTTCACCGGCAGAAGGGGGTATACCCATTCTAATGATGGTCGCTATGGGTGTTTTTTATATTGCTGTTATTCTATTATCCGTTGCGTTTGGTAAACGTCGGCTCAACGATTTAAATCGAAGAGGATGGTGGATACTGCTGTTCATCGTGCCATTAGTCAATTTACTGTTGACGATATATATGCTGTTTTTCCCCGGCAGCAAAGAAGCGAACGACTTCGGCCCCCCGGCGGTCGCTAACTCGCTCGGCGTTAAAATCCTTGCCTGGCTGATCCCGGCTTTTTTCCTGCTAGGAATTGTTGCCGCAATTGCTATTCCCGCCTATCAGAGTTATGTAACCGCCGCAGGCTAGACGCAATTGCAGGCATTGAACCCAAATTTAGCGCAGATTCTACAATTTGGTCTATATAAATAGGATCAAAACTATGGAGTCAGGAATGAATAACGTCTACGCCACCCCCGAAGCTGACCTTAATTACAATAATGCATCTGACCGCGCTGGTGGCTCGGTAGAGGATGCGATTGCCGGTAATATTGAGATCAGCATGACTGCTACCATGGGAGAAGCCTGGCGCAATCTAAAAGGCTTTAAATTTAAATGCCTTGTCGCGTTTTTGCTTTATTTTATTGTTGCGATCGTGGTTGGCTTTATTAGTTTGCCGATCATTTTTGGGCTTAGCGCCATAGGTGCGGACGTCGGAACCGCTTCTATCATCGGGTCGGCAATACAAATGGTCGCCAGCCTGGCGATAATGACAATGTTCATGGGTATTCATATCATGGGTATGCGCCATGCACAAAATAAATCAGTGACTGCCGGCTCAATATTTGGCTATTTCAACAGGGCTCCTGCGATTTTATTGTGTTACCTGATAATGATGGTTATGATTATGCTAGGCATGATTTTATTGATCATTCCGGGAATTTATTTAATGATCGCCTATGCGTTTGCAATGCCACTGGTGGTGGAAAAGAAAATGTCTGCGTGGCGGGCCCTGGAAACATCGCGTAAAGCACTGACAGGAAAATGGTTCCGGTTTTTCGGCCTGATGTTGTTATTGTTGTTGATTAATTCACTGGCGATGCTCACCCTGTTTATCGCCTGGATATGGACTATTCCCTGGTCGGTGCTGACGATGTCAATGGTTTACGCAAAACTGTTTGGTGCTGAACCGCATACCCTGGCTGACTGAGGATTCATATCATTGCTGGATACAAGCTACCGGGTTGAAATACCAGGCGGTATCGAACTAGAAGCGCAGGTAGTGGGGCCGATACCCCGATGCCTCGCATTTAGTATCGACTTTGTGATTCGTGTTATTTTCCTCTTTATCGCCGCTATCGTCTCGATTCCATTCGGTAAGCTGGGCTTTGCGTTCTGGTTTATCGCCTGGTTCCTGATCGAATGGTTTTACCCGGTTTTATTCGAGGTATTTAGACGTGGGCAGACTCCGGGCAAAAAAATGCTCGGCATTTCGGTTGTCCAGGACGATTTGACTCCGGTTACATTTGGCACATCCCTGGTCAGAAATTTATTACGTACTGCCGACTTCCTGCCATTTTTTTATCTGTTTGGGCTGGTGACGATGTTATCTAATCGTCGTTTTCAGCGCCTCGGTGATCTCGCTGCCGGCACCCTGGTGATCAGTATTCGGGAATCGGCAAAACCTGCAGCGATCGACAATATTACACCACTCGCCCCTGCAACATCGTTGCTGCGAAACGAACAAACCGCGATGGTCGATTTCCTGCATCGCAGCCAGCAGCTGTCGCTGCCTCGACAACAAGAGTTAGCCGCCATTCTGGATGGCATTACACACGACGAAAACGATGAGCGGGTCGATCAATTGCGGCGTATCGGTGCCTGGTATCTGGGTGTGCGATGAAGCAGCAATCCTTCGAACAGCAGCATCAGAAAACCTGGGAGTTGGTTGAACGATCGCTCGAAAAACCCAATAGCACACAAAACAGTATACTTTTTGCTGAACACTATATGCTGCTATGCCAGCATCTCGCGCTGTCGAAACAACGCCTTTACGATAATGCGCTGATTGAGCGCCTGAATAAACTGGTGATGCGTCTCTATCGCGAACTGTATCGTTACCGCAGCGAATCACGATTAAATTTCTATGGTTTTTTTGTACGCGAATTCCCGCTCTCAATTTACCGCCACCGATATTTTATTGGCCTCGCCTTACTGGTATTTTTATTACCGGCGCTGATAGCAGGTAGCTGGGTTTATTTCGATGAAAATGCGGTATACAGCGTGCTCGATGGTTCAGACGTACGCGGGGTAGAGCAGATGTATGATCCTGCCGCGCGCAAGCTTGGCCGGGAGCGCGAAGCCGATACTGATATTTTCATGTTTGGTTTTTATATTCAAAACAATATTAGTGTTGCATTTCGTTGTTTTGCCGGTGGCCTGCTCGCCGGAATTGGTACATTATTCGTGCTGTTCTTTAACGGTCTGTATATCGGCGCTATTGCCGGCCATTTGACCCGGCTCGACTTTGTCGACACCTTTTACCCGTTTGTCGTAGGTCATGGTTCGTTTGAACTGAGCGCAATTGTATTCAGCGGTGCGGCCGGCCTGAAGCTCGGTTACTCGATATTGAATCCGGGACGGTTTTCGCGACTCAACGCACTGCGGCTGGCCGGGCGCGAGGCGATACCAATGCTTTACGGTATCGTGTTAATGCTGGTCATTGCGGCATTTATGGAAGCATTCTGGTCATCTAACGCGAGCCTCGCGATCAACCTGAAATATACCGTCGGGGCGATATGCTGGCTACTGGTCTTGCTATATTCATTTTCGGGAAAACGATTTGAATCTCGATAAATTACAATTTAGCGCCAGCGTACGTTCTGGATGGCAGGCGCTCGATTTAGGATTCCTGATGGCGCGAGCCTGGTGGCGTCCGCTGTTCGTTGTCGGTGCTTTAGCGCCGATGATCCTGTTCATCGCTTTATTAATTTTTTTTTCAGACAATCCTTTATGGGCGGGGTTTATTATCTGGTGGTTAAAACCCTTTTGGGAGCGCCTGCCACTTAGCCTCGGCAGTCGCAGCGTGTTTGGTGAAGAACCAGGGCAGATAGAAATATTATGGCAAACCAAATCGCTGTATATGAAAGATGCGATCCCCTGGTTACTATGGCGCCGCTTTTCCTTCCAACGCGCTTTCAATGCCCCGGTGACGGTTCTGGAGGGATTGACAGGAAAAGCGCGTCGCAGCCGAATCAATGTATTGCATGGTAAGTATGGCGACATAGCGCTGGCTAACCAGGCTATCAGTTTTTGTTTTGAGCTGATTATTTGTTTCGGCATCGCCACCTTGATGCTTTTTTTTATTCCCGACAGCTTCGGGTTTGATGTCTACGATACGGTCGAAGAACTGACTCTGGCGGGCGAATGGTTATATACCGTCTGCTGGTTTATCGCGATGATCCTGGTCATGCCTTTTCATACCATGGCGGGGTTTGCGCTGTATTTAAATCGGCGCATAGAGCTGGAAGCCTGGGATATCGAGATCACGTTTCGAAATCTGGCGCAGCGCAAGCAAGGATCGATGCAAAAAGTAGTACAACTCATGTCGGCTGTACTGCTGGCAATGATGATCAATATCGCCACCCCATCTACCAGCTACGCCGATGTCAGTCACGACAGCGAATCGGCGCGCCAACTGATCGAAGAAGTGCTGCAGGGAGAGGATTTCGGACAGGAAATAAGCGTGCGTAAATGGCGTTTTAAAAATGTGGTCGAAGAAAACGAAGACAAGATTCCCGAGTGGTTGATCGACTTTATCGAGTGGTGGGAAAAAAACGTTGATTTTTCAGGTGTCGACGACTCTCTCATAAACACCGCCGCCTGGCTAAAGGTATTACTCATCGGGTTGGCGGTGGTATTGTTTGTTTATCTTTTATATCGCTTCCGCGGGCCGTTGAAAAGACTCAAACACGGCAAAAAAAGTGAGCCCAAACCAGAAGTCATGTTCGGTCTCGATGTCCGGCCAGAAAGCCTTCCGGATGATATCCCTGCACAGGTAATGTCGTTCTGGCATGATAATCGCCACCGCGATGCGCTCGGATTATTGTACCGCGCCGCACTCTCCCGCCTGATCGACCAGCATGCCCTGAGATTTAAGTCCAGCCATACCGAGGCCGAATGTGCTGCTCTGGTGAAGGCGCGTGGCATAGATTCGTTAAGCAACTATTTTAGCGGGCTCACACGAGTCTGGTGCCATCTGGCCTATGGCCACGAATTGCCTGCACAGGCGGCGCTAGAAAAGCTGTGCGACGACTGGTCGGTGGAGATGCTAAATGCGCACTAATACTGGTGCTCAGTTATGGTCTATCGTCGGCCTCGCGTTCATCGCGTTTCTGGGCTGGGGACTTTACTCCAGCATTGAATTTTATGATGATACCGAGCAAAGCGCATGGTCGCTGCAGGCGTTACGCAACCCTTATCTGGCGGCGCAACAGTTTATCCAGCAAAGCGGAATAGATACGGTAGAAGCGGATAGCTTGATTGGACTCAACACGCTGGAAGGGGTTAGTACCGTGCTGATCACTAATGCCAGTCAGGTGGTTAACCCACGCCAACTGGAGCAGGTGCTGGCCTGGCTGGAAAATGGCGGTAATCTAATTGTCACTGCTAATTCCATCGGCGATTCTAACGACCTGCTACTCGAAAAATTTAATGTCGGTGTAAGCTGGAGCGGGCTAAACGACATTAGTGAGGACGATGACAGCCTCCACGACCATGACGAAGATAGCGAGGATGAAGATAGCCAGCCAGACGGGCCATCGATCAGTGAATCATTACGCGAATACAACCAGCAAATAGACGAAGGTAAATCCCCCGAAGATATCGCACGATCCATCACCGAGCCAGGCGCTTTGACCACTATCGATTTTGGCGATGAAATCGGTGATCTGGAAATTGCGTTTCAGTCGAACCGGGTATTAACCCATCCATACGTGGATAGCGAAGAGGTAGATGATGAATCGAGTCCGCAACCATTTAGCTGGACAGCGTCCGAATACGGCATCCACCTGATGCAATTCGACGTCGGCAGTGGGCTGTTAACGATTATTTCAGACCCGGGTATCTGGACCTCTAGCCGAATCGAAGAATACGATCACGCTTACCTACTCTGGGTGCTGAGTTCAAAAGACGGCGGCTTCGCTATCCTGCATCCCACCCAGCGCGATTCTATCTGGATCTTGATATCGCGTAACGCACCCGAATTTCTAATTGCGTTGGCATTATCCATAGTTCTCTGGCTCTGGCATCTAGGTCATAGATTTGGCCGCATCGTGCCACGAGATGGCGGTCATGGTCGCGCCCTGAGTGAGCATTTTTCTGCTACTGCGAACTACCTATGGCAGCGCAAGGCCAGCGCTCAACTGATTGAACCAGTGCGCCAGCAGATATTTCGGCGCGCCAGTATCAGCTTGCCCGGATTCGCCAGCGCCAACAAAGACCCCGGGCGACAGCTTCAGCTAATTAGCCGCCACTGCGGCCTTGAACTCGCGACTGTTGAAGCCGCGCTGAATATCAGAGACTTCAACGAAACATCATTTATGCGTACTGTGAAACTATTAAAATACATCGAGCAATCATTATGAATAATCCAGCTACAAATCTCGAAGCCGTATCCGCGTCGATAAACCGGCTCAAGGAATACGTTAACCGGCATTTAATAGGCCAGTCGAAGGTCGTCGAAGAGGTGTTGGTAGCCATGCTCGCAGGCGGACACGTACTCATCGAAGGCGTGCCGGGACTCGGAAAAACCTTGCTGGTGCAAATACTCGCATCGGGCATAGGCGGAAGCTTCAAGCGTATCCAGTTCACCCCCGATTTAATGCCGGGTGATGTCACGGGTCATGTCATGTTTGATATGGCACAGAGCAAATTTATACTTAAAAGGGGGCCGGTATTTACTAACCTGCTACTCGCCGATGAAATCAACCGCGCACCAGCGAAAACCCAGGCGGCCCTGCTAGAGGTAATGCAGGAGTACCAGGTGACACTCGATGGCAGGTCTCTCAATGTCGAAAAACCCTTCATGGTGCTGGCTACACAAAACCCGATTGAACAGGAAGGTACCTACGCCCTGCCCGAAGCCGAGCTTGATCGGTTTGTGATCAAGATCAACATCGACTATCCGTCAGCTAGTGATGAAATCCTGCTTGCTACTCGCAGCGCTGCGCAGGAGACCATAGATGAGGATGGTGTAGACGAAATTCTCATCGATGTGATTGCAGCACAAAATCAGTGTGCATCGATTGATGTCGACCCGAGCGTCGCCGAGTACGCCGTCAAACTGGTCAGCGAAACACGAAGTACGACGCTGTTACGTCACGGCGCAGGGCCGCGGGCCAGCATTGCCCTGCTGAAATGTGCCAAAGCAGTCGCGCTGATGAACGGTGAGCATTTTGTCACCCCCGACGATGTCAAATCGATGGCGCTTGCTGTTCTCCGCCACCGTGTAATTCTGGCACCCGAAGTGGAAATCGATGGATTACATGCCGACGATGTGCTGCGGACGCTAATTGAAAAGGTAGATGCACCGCGTTCATGAAACCTTCTCGGCGACTTTTACTGCTATTGACCGTATGGGCCATCCTCGGCCTGCTCACTGCCGTGGCCGGAATTATCGAATGGCCTAAAGCGGTGGAGCTGAAGTTTGTTTTCTGGAGTTACGCCATCGTGCTGGGCATTTTAGCCCTGCTCGATTACCTCATCGCCAGGCACACCCGGCCCAATTTAAAAGTGACGCGAACGCTCGATCCGCATCTCGCTCTGGGAGTACGGCAAAAAGTAACCATCAAGGTGAGTAATCAGTCGGCCAGGCCGCAGCAGCTGTGGTTAACCGATTCACCTTCATCGCAGCTACAACTGCATGGCTTGCCGGTAGAGGCGCTAATTGCACCTGGCGAGCACGCAGTGTTTCGCTATCACATCATTCCCCTGCAACGCGGCCTCGCCGAATTCGGCCAGGTTTGTTGTCGAATCATGTCGTCATTGCAACTATGGGAGAAAAATACCTATTATTGTGAGCCCGAAACAGCAAAAATTTATCCCAATTACAAACCGCTTTTTCAGTCGTCCTTTATCAATAGCGAACTGCTGTTCAGCGACCTGGGGGTGCAACTGAGTCAGCGGCGAGGTGAAGGCACCGATTTTCGTCAACTACGCGACTTTCGAGTGGGTGATTCCTTACGCCAGATCGACTGGCGCGCAACGGCCAGGTTCAACCGCCCGATCTCACGCGAATATCAGGAAGAACGCGACCAGCAAGTCATATTTCTGCTCGATTGCGGCCGTCGCATGCGTGCCAAAGATGGTGATATCAGCCACTTTGACCATGCCCTCAATGCGTTGCTGCTGTCCGCTTTTATCGCCCTGCGGCAGGGTGATAAGGTTGGGTTGCTCAGCTTTGCCGGGCAATCACGCTGGGTGCCGCCAATCAAGGGCCGCCATCAAATCAGCCACCTGCTCGACCAGATCTATGATCTCGACAGTTCACTGGACACCAGCGACTACCTCGAAGCTGCACAGCAATTGATGATGCGTCAGCCGAAACGTTCGCTGATTATTATGATTTCATCGATCGAACCCGAAGACCGCGATGATCTGTCAAAGGCGGCAAAAATGCTCTCCCAGCATCACCTGGTACTGGTCGCCAGCATGCGCCAGCAGGCGCTAACCGAAGCCCGGCACAGCGAAATCGAATCCATCGAAGACGCGCTGGGTTACTGCGGCGCCAGCCAGCAAATGCAAAAACAGGCAGCAATGCTCGCGGCACTGCGAAGCGATAACGTCATTGTCGCCGATACCCAGCCATGTTACATGCACTCGGCGTTGATCAACGAATATATGGCGCTTA
>CBDUSZ010000031.1:0-19208 GCA_965370015.1 uncultured bacterium
CAGCAGAGTGATTCAGAATTAATCAGAAGACCCCTATACAGATTTCCCAAAAAATATGTCTTCCGCTAAAAAAAATCAGCACACTGAATATTCGAAACAACGACTGCCCGTCGACAGCGCTTGTGGCTGGGATTCGGAAAATATATATAGTTCGGCCCGGGAATACTTTGAAGACCTGTTGCTTGATATCGATAATGCCACATCCAGTATCGAATTTGCCGTGTATATATTTTCCCTTGATGGAATAGGGCAACGTGTCGTCGCTGCCCTGACAAAGGCTGCTCTACGGAATGTGCGGATCCGACTCATGGTCGATGGTGTCGGTTCTGCGGTGCAGGCGGGGACAATTGCTGGACAATTAACCGCTGCCGGTGCCGAGGTTCGAATTTATCATCCGTTACCCTGGTATTGGCGTAACTATCAATGGTCACTGAGATCTGGTGACTGGTTTCGAAAACTCTATTATTTTATCGGATCGATGAATCGGCGTGATCACCGTAAGTTTTGCATTATAGACAAGAAGTTAGCCTGGTGTGGCAGCTTTAACATTAGTCCGGATCACCTGAAAACGGTGACTCCCTGGCGAGATTATGGTGTTCGGGTGACTGGTAATGCTTTATTGGGCTTAACCGATAGCTTCGATAGTATCTGGTTCCATGATAAATTTCCGCGAACACCTTACCCGGGTTTAAACCTTTTTCGCAGCAATGCCACGCGACGATTACGCCGTTTAAGTAACCGCTTATTAGTGGATCAAATTCGACACGCCAGGTCAAATGTGTGGATATGTAGTGCTTATTTCGCACCCTCTGGTGCTGTAATCAGAGCGATTAAATCAGCCCGGGCAGGTAACCTGGATGTAAGAATTATCGTCGCTGGTCGTTCTGATGTGTCTCTATTTCCATTATTGAGCGCAACTTATTTTGCAGACCTGTTGAAAATCGGCGTAGCAATATATAGTTATCAAGCCGGCGTGTTGCACGCCAAGGCGATGTTGGTGGATCAACAGGCCCTGATCGGTAGTAGCAATTTAAATCATCGCAGTTTCCACCATGACCTCGAACTGGATGTGGTTCTGTGTTCACAGCATTCGGTTGAACGCATGCGAATGTTGCTAGAACAGGATATGGAAAAATCCCTGATACTGTCGCTGGACAATGTATCGAAATGGGGTCGGTTTATCCTGTTCGGCTGGTTATTGCGAATTATACGTTACTGGATGTGAGCGATATATCGATGTCCGAATTTACCAATGAATTGCGAGTTTGCACTTATAACATTCACAAGGGTTTCTGTGCTGCCAATATAAAACCTATATTACAGGAACTTCGCCATGCGATTCGGACTGTCGATGCTGATTTGGTTTTTTTGCAGGAGGTGGTGGGTAGCCGTCTCTACTTAGAAGAAGGCAGAGATAAGGTTATTAATCCAACGTCTATCTACCCCCAGTTTGAATACCTGGCAGACGAGGTTTGGCCACACCACGCCTATGGTCGCAATGCAATTTATCAAAAAGGAGATCATGGCAACGCGATTTTAAGTAAAAATCCCTTTCTTGATCTGGATAACGTCGATATAACCCAATGGTGGTTTTCACAACGGGGTATATTATTCGGCGAATTAAAAATAGGGGTCTATGTTGTTTGTATCCATTTTGGCCTGTTCCGTGGTGAACGTAAAAGGCAATTAAAAATACTCATGGAATTACTAGAAGAAAAGGTGCCGAAACATGCGCCCTTGATTATCGCCGGTGATTTTAATGACTGGAATGGCGCATTGCACCGGGAATTAACCACATTGTATCCGTTTAAGGAAGCTTATAACGAAACTTATAACCATTTGGCAAAAACTTTCCCGGCCCGCTTGCCTTTATTTGCGATGGACCGAATCTATTATCGAAACCTGCAATTGCTAGATGCCGAAGTATTATCCGGTGATCCGTGGCAACGACTGTCCGACCATCGTGCACTTTCCGCGATATTTTACCTTGAGTAAGTATATTGATTTTTCATGCATTATAGCTCCCTGCTGAAACTACGATGCTGCGGGTCTTAGAACACAAATTATTTACTAGCCTAAATCCGCCTTCGCCGGGTTAATAGAAAGTATTTGAGCCTGATGTCCGCCTGTATGACAGTTGTCTCAGGGCACTGTCATAGATTATGCCGCCATGTCATATCCTGGGTAGGGACAAATATTTTTGTATTAATAAGCCTGCTGGGCAATCTTTGATGTAGCGCTAATTGCCCTGTCCTTAGTCGTGCCTGCCTCATTTGTAGTAGACATTTACTACACCTGCGTTATTTACCATTCAGACTGGTTATGCCAACTTGTAAGAGAAAATTTATATGCTGTCGATGTTGTCCCTGGGAATAGATATTCCTTAGTTTGTACCTGAGTCACATCACCAGGCAGAAGGTTATACAAATTTATTCGCTGCCTGATTTCAGCATCAAGTCAGGCAGATTCGACCAGGAACTAAAAAGATAAAAATATAGAGAGGATATTAGTCATGGTGAAAAGTTTCCAGAAACAGTTGCTGCTAAGGTTGGCTTTGTTTAACGCAATCGCTGGCATATTGCTGGTATTTGCTTCGATTCAGGTGGAAGCGGCCAAGCCTTCTGCTACACCATTATCCTGTAGTATCTCGCCTGCCGACGAGTCGGTTGAGGTTGGTGTACCGATTACCTTTACGGGCGTTACTCAGGGCGGTAAGGGGGGCAAGTCCTACAGCTGGAATTTCACCGATGGCTCAGGTGTACCGGGTACATCTACTGATGCTAGTGTAGATGTGACTTACGGCATTGCAGGAGGCGCCTACGGTGTACGTCTGGATGTAACCGACAAACAGGGAGAGAACGCAGAATGCAGCACCACCGTGACGGTGACGGAGGGCGGAACTCAACCATCAGGTGGTGAGGCGCTGTACTTAGACAATTGCCGGATGTGCCATGGTATTGAGGCTGTCGGTGGATTTGCGCAGCGCGACATCAGGACCGCAGGGGCCAATCGCATCAGTGGTGCCATCACACGGCGCGCCGATATGAACTTTCTTGGCACGAGGCCGAACTCTCTGACTTATGCGGAGATCGAAAGTATCGCCGCTTACATGAATACTCTGCCGAAAGGGCAAGACGACATTCCGAGGAGGGGTGACCTCGTAGCTGGCGAAGAGCAGTTCCGCAAGTCCTGCAGCTATTGCCACAGCTTTGGCGGTGCGCCCATCGAGCCTCCCCGCCCTGGTCCCGACCTGATCAGTACTGGTTCAACCTATTCGGACGCATTTATTGGCGCCTGGATTGGTTTCCCAACAGAGATGATTGAGGCTGGTGCGTACCCGCATTCCCTGGATCCCTACTGGATGCCTGATCTCGGGCACTCGGACATCAACGCCTGGGACATGGCGCAATTCATGATCGAGCAGGAAGCTATTGGCCCCCTTGCCGACACTCCGCCGGTCAATCTGACCCAGGAGCAGTTTGATGCCAGCACACAGGATTACTTTAATCTTTGTGCTGGTTGCCACGGACTGTATCGTACGGGTGCTACCGGACCTGATATCGGTGCACTTCGCTCACATGCGATCGGTACCGACGGCCTCACCGCAATCATGAACTACGGTACACCCGCAGGTATGGGCAACTTCGGTCAGAGTGGCATCCTCAGTGCAGAGCAGATAACTAACCTTGCTGCCTACCTGCAGTTGCCACCACCGGATGCACCACCACTGCCGATGTCTGACATCATCGCCAGCTGGGATCTTGTTATCCCTGTGGCTAATCGCCCGACTGCGCCTGAGCACACACGTAACTGGGAGAACTACACGGGTGTGATCCTGCGGGATGCAGGCCAGATTGCCATCTTCGACGGCGACACCAACGAAGAGATCGTGCGCCTGAGTACCGGCTTTGCCGTGCACATCCTGCGTTCTTCGTCGACCGGCCGCTACTTCCACGCCATCGGCCGTGACGGCCTGGTCACCATGATCGATCTGTGGACCACCGTGCCGACGATCGTGGCGAACGTAAAGGGCTGCCACGATGCCAGAAGCATAGACGCCAGCAAGTTCCCGGGATTCGAGGACAGCTACCTCATCGAGGGCTGCTACTGGCCGCCGCAGTATGTCGTCTACGACGGCCTCACCCTGGAGCCGAAAGAGCGGGTGGACATCCCACTGGTGGACATCAACGGGGCTACGCTTGTCGAAAACCGGGTTGCGTCGATCGTTGCATCCCACAGTCGCCCGGAATGGGTGATTACGCAGAAGGAAGCGGGGTTTGTCTCCATCGTCCCCTACGCCCCTGACGTTAGCAACCCTGCGATAATCCCGTTCCAGATCTCTAAAAACATCGCGACCGCGAAGTTCCTGCACGATGGTGGCTTTGACCATACCGGGGATTACTTCCTGGTGGCCGCCAACGCCAGCAATAAGATGGTGGTCGTCAACCTCAATACCCAGACGCTGGAAGCGCTCATCGATACCGGTCTTGTTCCTCATCCGGGTCGTGGTGTGAACTGGTTAGATCCAGTCTACGGCTGGGTTAATGCCACCTCACACATCGGTGAAGGTAAGCTAACGGTGTATGGTGCAGACCCAGAGGGTCGTCCGGAAAATGCCTGGAAGATTGTTAGGGAAATTACCTTACCATCATCAGGTTCTCTGTTCGTCAAGTCGCACGATGCCTCACCATGGGTGCTGGTAGACATGACGCTGAGTGCTACTGGTTACGATCAGGACATCTGTGCCATTAAAAAGGCTACCGGCACACTCGACAGATGTTTCACCGTGGCCACTAATGGCAAGGCAGTGCACTTCGAGTTCAATATGGATGGCTCTGAGGTGTGGGTATCTGACTGGGCTGCGGACGGTGCAGTGATTGTACTGGACAGCACCACGTTGACCGAGATCAGACGCTTCACTGGCCTGCCAACACCAACAGGGAAGTTCAACGTTTACAATACGGCTCACGATATCTACTGAGTCTGGATGGTTTACTGAAATTGCCCCGGGGTATTCCCGGGGTCCTCAAGCAGGTCCGACCTGGTATCGCGGGATCGAGCCGACTGCAACTGCTTGTTAGCAGGGCTTTCGAAAATATTTAAATACTCCGAAAATGCTAATGGCTAACCAAAAAAGTTCAATTATAAAAGCCGATAAATTGAATTTAAAATATAGTGACATCAATATTAACACTGCCCCAAGAGCATTCAATAAGCTAAATTTTAGAGAATCGGCACTTATTTTCTTTGTTAGCAGAGCTAAATACATTGCTAGTATTAAAAATACTCCAACATTCCCAAGAAAGTCAAAAATACTATAATTCATTAGTTTGTAAGTTCTTTCAAAATTGAAAAGGCTAATTCGGTTTTACTTGTTTGGATAAAGATATGGTTGTGATAGTAACCAACAATTACATTGGCCGAGATGTTTTGTGATGCTAAAGTTGTTGAAAATGCAGCTGTAAGTTCACCTATCTTCTACGAAAAGTTGTTAGTTACGAAACACCCTGGCTAAGCAATAATGGCAAGACGCTCATAGTTGCAAAAAGATATCGCAGTCACAGTAAACATTAACATAACTGTAAAGTGATAATAGCGTAGTAATGAAGGGGTAAGCAAAGCATCGGTGAACCGTTCACATCTTCACTGCGACAGGCCAACCTACAGTAGATTGGTTTGGTTAAAACGAACCCCTTTAGATATGCAAATGTTCGCAGATTCAAGACAAAAAGCTGGAGGCAATTCCAGGGTGCTGTGAACGGTAAGTGCGCTGTCCCTGCATTTACTGTATTGCCATTGCTTGTTAGTGCAGCCCCCTTTGGATTGCGACGATGACTGCTTCGGTACGGCTGTTCACGTTAAGTTTGTAGTAGATGTTTCTGAAGTGGGAACGTACTGTCTGTGTGCTAATAGATAAACGGTTAGCTATCTGGTTTGTTTTCATCGCGTTTGCCGCCAGGCCAAGTATTTCCTCTTCACGGGTTGTCAATCCGTTACGCCTGTCGTCACCCATTTTGAGTGATTGTTTGGCGGGTGGTATGGACATACGCTGTAACATGCGCTGCGGGTGCACCTGTCGCAGGCTGAAGAAGACTTTTATATGGTGGGTATCATCGTCAGGCTGCGGTTGTATATAACTGATACCGATATTTACTAGAACATCATGTCCATCAGCGTGTTTAACTATGAGGTCGAAGTCAGTGATCGAAGATTGCACGGTACTTGTTTTTGAGATGGGGCAGCGTGTGCAACAGAAGGATTTTCCTTGCAGATCGGTTCCACATAGTACGTCGGCACAGCTGGTCCCACGCAATTGATTAGGCGAATAACCCAGTAGCCGTTCAAATGTTCTATTAGTAAACTGAATCCTGCCATTTGCATCGACACCGAAAATAGCATCAGTGCTCTTATCAAAAATCTTGTCTAATATGTTCATATTTATGAACTATAAACTCTCATGATCGACAGAGCATAATACTGTCCATGTGTAGATTAACTTCATCTCATCCCCCCGAGAATTCCCGGCTGTAGTCTAAATGGCGTGCTCATTATTCTGGGTGAGTGACGTGGAAGCTCTGCTAAACGTGCCCCTATCAATGTGAAAATAAAACCGGCAACTCAACATGTTCCAGAATATGCCGCGTTGTCCCACCAAGCATCAATTCACGAATACGAGAATGACCATAAGCACCCATGATGATCATTTGACTTCCGAGTGAGTTTGCCTGATCCAGCAGGACGCTACCAATATCAATTTGACTGTCTTTAACCGAATGGACTTTCGCCTCAATACCATGCCGGCCGATATGGTTGGCTATCTGCGTCGCGTCGTCCTCTTCACAATTTACTGACACGACATCAATTTTCTTAATCTGCGATAACATCGGCATTGCAGCCCTCAGCGCTCTGGCACACTCTCGTTTACCATCCCAGGCAAGTAGTGCAGTCTCAGGCGGTAAAGCGGGTGGTTTGTTATAGGTCAGCAATAGTACTGGGCAGGCCGCGCCAAGTAATACATCGGATAACTGGTAATATGGGTTAAAGTCTAAACGGTCGCTTTTTCTTTGCGGAACTACGAGTAAATCGGCATATCGACTGTATTGATTTAACGCGGTGCTAACATCGCCTTCGACAGCACTGAAATGACCGCTGATATTTACTGATTCGGATTTGGCCGTAAATACGGCTTCTGCCTTGTCACGAAGTTTTATGGTTTCCTCGTCATTCGCTTCGAATACTTCGACTGGCATATATGCGCCCGCATAGGCAGGGATTGATATTTTTTGCAGTAGGTATAGTCCGGTTAGCTGAGCTTCGAAAGTCTTGCAAAGGCTGGATGCAGTCTCTAGCCGGGTTTCGCAATCCTTGTCGTTGTCCACATAAACGATAATATCTTTAATCGACATAATTACTCTCCCTTTTGAGTGTAACCAGTCTCTCTCTAATTTACACTGTAATACTTGATCCAGATCAATCTAACTCCCGAATCAGGTTCAGATTTTGGAATGCAGTTTATTGTCAGGAGCTTGCATCTGTGGTCTTGTCGATACTATCTGATGTCACGCGAGCAGCGCCAAATAACGCTTGAGTTAGCGTTTTTAAAACATGACAATGCAAGCTTTAGTAACAGCTGATTAAGCTCATTGAACAACAATAAAGTCACCATTCTCGGTGCTGGCATAGTTGGAATATGCTGTGCAATCGAACTCCAGCAACGTGGTTTCCAGGTTCAGCTAATTGATCGAAGGGGTCCCGGGGAAGAGACGTCGTCAGGAAATGCCGGAATACTGAGTCTAAGTTCAATCGCTCCCCTGGCAAGCCCTGAATTAATTACACGGCTACCCAGACTGGCTGCCAACCTGGATGCCGATTTTAAAATGCACTACCGGCATCTACCCATGTTACTACCCTGGATTGTGCGTTTTCTCGCCCGATGTAACCGTAAGCAATATATTAAGGATGGCTTATTAATTGACGCTCTAACCGTACCCTCGATTGCTGCCCACTTAGACTTTATTCGTGAAAGCAAAGCAGAGCATCTGGTTAACCATAGCGGCAGTTTAAGGCTATACCGAAATCAACGTACTTATCTCAAGGATGAACTGGAACGCGATCTTTTCAAACTTTGCGAGATTAACTTTTCGGTTCTGCACAAGCACGAACTCCATGATCTTGAACCTGATCTCACCAACTTATTTGTTAAGGCCGTTTTAATCAGTGACACTATTTCGATTACCAACCCCGAATCGCTTTGTAAATGCTATGCGGCTTACTTTCAGCTGCTGGGTGGAGATTTAAAGCAGGCGGAAGTGCAGCAATTATCGCAAGAGTCAAATTATTGGCGTGTTGTGACAGACGATGGCGTCGAGCAGGTAGAGCGACTGGTTGTCACTATGGGCGCATGGACACCTAAATTGATAAAACAGATTGGATACTGCAACCCGATTGCTATTGAGCGGGGCTACCACACCATTTTTTCAACGCAACCGGGTAAAACCCTGTCACGGCCGATTTTTGACGTTGATAGCAGTTACGTGATGTCTCCAATGGATATGGGTTTGCGGGTGTCCTCGGGCTCTAATTTGATCTACCGTGACACGCACGAAACACCCGGTCAAATTGAAAAAATAATACCTCGAGTCAGGGAAGCGTTCCCAGTTGCCGATATTCTACTCGATAAACCCTGGATGGGTCGGCGTCCAAGTACCCCTGATTCCTTGCCGATCATAGGACCCGCACCTCGCCACAGGAATTTATGGCTGGCTTTTGCACACGCGCACATGGGCTTTACGCTAGGACCGATAACGGCAAAAATCATCGCTAATTATATCACCGAGGGATCTCAACCTGTCCCTGTCGAACCCTATTTGCCGAGTCGATATATTTAAGCAGCCCCTGATTCATTCATGAACCAACATTTCGCGCTGAAAACACCCAATCCCTGCGTGGTTTAAATGAGGTAAATCGAGTACAGATATCGCCAACACCCGAAGTAATCGCTTCGCTCATGGTGTCAGTATTAGTTAGCCTGTTCGCGGGAAGGGCCGATGGGCTTATTCCCGCAAGCTCGACCAATAAGCGCCAAATTGAAATGCGATTCGTCCCGATCTTGAGCCACGTGAGGTGGCAAACCGAATGGCCTCTATACGTGATTCCTCGTTCATATTCAGCTTACGTGATTTCAGCGTTTGATCGACTACGGCCAGGTATTGATCCTGGGTAAAAGGATGGAACGATAACCACAGACCAAAGCGATCCGACAGGGAGATTTTCTCTTCGATGCTGTCGCTGGGGTGTAACTGTCCATCAACCATGCTGCTATCCAAATTGTCCTGCATCGATTCGGGCATGAGATGACGGCGATTGGAAGTCGCGTATATCAGCACGTTCAAGGGTTGGCGTTGCAGCGAACCCTCGAGACAGGCCTTGAGCGCCTTATAAGAGTCGTCATTCGCTTCAAACGATAAATCATCGAGATAGATAATAAATCTTCGGCTGTCACGGCTTAGCTTTTTGATTACTTCAAATAACTGGTCGGTGGCTGATTTTGGTATCTCGACTATGCACAGTTGCTGCCTGGCAAACTCTGTTAACTGCGCCTTGATCAGAGAAGACTTGCCGGTGCCACGAGCACCCCACAGCAATGCGTTATTCGCAGGTTTACCCTGGAGCAGTAATTCGGTGTTCCTCGACAGCAGGTTTGATTGCCGCTCAACATGTAATAGCTCGGATTTGTCGACCTCATCGAATACCGGAATATCTTCAAGGCCTCCGTTGCTCCATCGATAAGCGCGACAGGCATCGTCTGTTTCAGTATCCAGTTTTGGCGGGATGATTGTTTCGAGACGGTCGAGCAAATCATCCAGGCGTTTGAATAGTTTATCGGTATTGGTCATGGATTAAACTGCCAGCTTTTTGTATTTGATGCGATGGGGTTGATTAGCGTCATGCCCCTGACGCTGTTTACGATGAGATTCGTATTCCGCGTAATTGCCTTCGTAAGAATATACCTGGCTGTCACCCTCAAAGGCGAGGATATGCGTGGCAATTCGATCCAGAAACCAGCGGTCGTGTGAGATTACAACCACAGATCCCGGAAAATCGAGTATTGCGTCTTCCAGTGCGCGCAGGGTTTCAACATCGAGATCATTGGTGGGTTCGTCGAGCAGCAAAAGGTTGCCACCAGTTTTTAGCAATTTCGCCAGGTGCAGTCGATTGCGTTCGCCGCCGGATAAATCCTTGACCAGTTTTTGCTGCGAAGCCCCACGAAAATTGAAGCGTGATACATAGGCGCGAGAGGGAATTTCATAATTGCCGACAATGATGTTATCGAGGCCGTCTGATAATTCCTGCCAAACCGTGTTATCGCCGTTGAGATCGTCGCGCGACTGGTCGACATAGGCAATTTTTACGCTTTCACCGATTTTCAAACTGCCCTCGTCAAGAGTTTCGTCACCGACCAATATTTTAAACAACGTCGATTTGCCGGCGCCATTCGGCCCGACGATGCCAACGATGCCACCGCGCGGTAATTTAAACTCAAGGTCCTGGTAGAGTAATTTATCGCCATAGGCTTTTTTGCCTGCTTCGATTACAACTACCACGTCACCGAGCCTGGGACCGGGTGGAATGTACAGCTCGTGAGTTTCGGAACGCTTTTGATAATCTTGCGAGGATAATTCTTCGAAGCGTTTTAAGCGCGCCTTGCTTTTTGACTGGCGCGCCCTGGGGTTAGAGTTAACCCATTCGAGTTCGGCTTTCATCGATTTCTGGCGCGCCTGCTCGGAACGTTCTTCGTGCTCCAGGCGTTTTTGTTTCTGCTCCAGCCAGGACGAATAATTACCCTGCCAGGGGATGCCATGTCCGCGGTCGAGTTCAAGGATCCAGCCTGCAACATTGTCGAGAAAATAGCGATCGTGGGTTACAGCAACGACGGTTCCAGGGAAGTCCTGCAGAAAGCGTTCCAGCCAGGCGACCGATTCGGCGTCCAGATGGTTAGTCGGTTCATCCAGAATCAGCATGTCAGGATTGGACACCAAAAGCCTGCACAGTGCGACACGCCGTTTTTCGCCGCCCGACAAGGTTTCTACTGCCATATCCCAGGGGGGCAGGCGTAAGGCATCAGCGGCGATTTCCAGTTTACGATCTAGTTCCCAGGCTCCGGCGTGATCTATTTTCTCCTGCAGATCGGCCTGTACAGCAAGCAGGTCGTTCATCTCATCGTCCGACATGGGCTGACTAAATTTCATGCTCACAGAGTTAAATTCGTCGAGTAATGCCCTGGTTTCAGCAACGCCGAGTTCTACGTTACCGCGAACATCCTTGCTATTATCGAGTTCCGGTTCCTGGGCCAGATAGCCAATTTTAATACCGCTCTGCGGGCGCGCCTCACCGCTATAGTCTTTGTCTACGCCGGCCATGATTCGCAGCAAAGTTGATTTGCCGGATCCATTGTAGCCAAGCACACCGATTTTCGCACCGGGAAAGAAATTCAGCGAGATGTCTTTGAGAATTTCAGTTTGTGGCGGCACAACCTTGCCAACGCCACTCATGGTAAAAATATATTGAGCCATTAATTCAGTTCCAGGTAGGGCGATAGCATTTTAGCAGTGAGCGAAAATTAACAAACAGGACGATAGTAACAACTGTTATCTACAGGCATTTTATCAATTCTTAGCGGGTTCGCCGCGACGATTTTCGGCATCGCAATATGGTTTCCCCAGATAACTAATAAATAACTGTGAATTACTTGTAAAATTGCCTATAGCTAAAGCTTAAACTTACGCTATTATGTTTACAAACATCAAATAAAACAATTATCTAGCAGGAATTGCCGAAATGAGCATGAAGAAAGAGCAGCAAGAGAGCTACCTGTCTGGTGCTAATGCTGTTTTCATCGAAGAGCTGTACAGCAAATATCTAAAAAACGAAAACGATGTAGACGAGAATTGGCGTAACTGGTTTTCGGAATTAAAAAATGGGGAACTGGCTTCCGACCAAGATCACCTGGCAATACAGGCGCAAATTAAAAGCGCCGTAATGAACAAAAAATCATCGAGTCCGATGGTTAGTAATGCCCAGCGCGAACATCAGACAAAACAGGTTGCAGTACTTCAATTAATAAACGCCTATCGATTTAAAGGCCATCAAAAAGCAGATCTTGATCCTCTCAAACTGCATGTTAAAGAAACCATCGAAGACCTTACCCTGGAAGGACATAACCTCAGCGAGGCCGATCTCGATACCGTATTTAACACAGGCTCAATGTTCGGTGTCGACGATTTACCGCTAAGACAAATTATCCAACGGCTTGAAAAAACTTATTGCGGTACACTGGCGTCAGAATATATGTATATGGAAAACCTGGTGCAAAAAAGATGGGTGCAGGAACATCTTGAAATCTCTCAGTCGACACCGAATTTCCGCGAAGGCCGTAAAAACCGCATACTGGATCGGATTATCGCCGCCGAAAATCTTGAAAAATATTTACATACTCGATATATCGGACAAAAGCGCTTTTCACTGGAGGGCGGTGAATCGCTGATCCCGCTACTCGATCGGATGATTCAAGAGGCTGGTGCTTCCGAAACTCACGAGGTCGTAATTGGCATGGCGCATCGCGGGCGCCTGAATGTTTTGACTAATATTTTCGGCAAAATGCCGGCAGATCTGTTCGACGAATTTGAAGGCAATATTGAATATGACGAGCGATCAAATTACGACGTCAAATATCATCAGGGTTTTTCGTCTGATATTTATACCGATGCCGGTCCAATGCACCTGGCGCTGGCTTTTAATCCCTCGCATCTTGAAATTGTTGATCCCGTGGTTGAAGGATCAGTACGTGCCCGGCAACGTCGATTCAGAGATCGCACCACTAATCATGTGCTACCGGTTTTAATCCATGGAGACGCTGCATTTGCAGGGCAGGGTGTGGTGATGGAAAATTTTAACATGTGTAATACCCGTGGATACCGGACCGGGGGTACGATTCATATCATTATTAATAATCAGATTGGATTCACCACCAGCAATCCCCGCGATGTGCGTTCCACGATTTATTGTACCGAAATTGCGCGCATGGTTCAGGCACCAATCTTCCATGTTAATGGTGACGACCCTGAAGCCTGTGTATTTATTGCAGAGCTTGCGGTTAAATATCGAGAGACTTTTCAGCAGGATGTGGTGATAGACATGATCTGTTACCGCCGCTACGGTCATAACGAAGCCGATGAACCGGCGGTCACTCAGCCCCTGATGTACGAGGCTATTCGTAATCACCCGCGACTGGTTGATCTGCATTCACAAAGGTTGATCGACGAAGGATTTACTACCCGTGAAACTGTAGACCAGATGATCGATGATTATCGAAAAGCAGTAGAGCAGGGTGGTGGTGTAGCACTGAACGTAATTTCAGGACTCGAGCCCCTGTCTGCAAGAGACTGGGCTGGTCTCGATGCAGGCGATATTAATTTGACCGCAAATACTCAGGTTAGCGCCGATACCATTCAGCGCCTGGGCAATCGGTTACTGGCCTTGCCGGAGGGTTTTCAGTTACATCACCGGGTTAAAAAAATTATGGAGAACAGGCAAAAAATGCTCGACGGAGAAATTTTTTGCGATTGGGGATTTGCTGAAACAATGTCTTACGCCAGCTTGTTGGACGATAATTATTCAGTCCGACTATCCGGTCAGGACAGTGAGCGAGGCACTTTTTTTCATCGTCACGCTGCTTTGCACCATCAAAGCACTGGCGAGGTATACAAGCCGCTAAAGCATCTCAGAGAAGATCAGCCGAGATTCGAAGCAATAAATTCCTTTCTGTCGGAAGAGGCAGTGCTCGGTTTTGAGTACGGGTATTCCTCTACTGATCCTAATACACTGGTAATTTGGGAAGCACAGTTCGGTGACTTTGCGAATGGTGCGCAGGTAGTCATCGACCAGTTTATCAGTGCAGGTGAAATTAAATGGGGGCGCTTGAGTAATTTGGTAATGTTATTGCCGCACGGCTACGAAGGTCAGGGTCCTGAACATTCATCGGCGAGACTTGAACGATACCTGCAATTATGCGCGCAGCATAATATGCGCGTAGTGTTTCCGACTTTGCCGTCACAAATATTTCACCTCCTACGATCTCAAATGACCTGTGGGTTCAGAAAACCATTAATAATCATGAGTCCTAAGAGCTTGTTACGCCACGAGGCAGCAGTGTCGCCACTGAGTTCATTTACCGAGGGACAGTTTCAAAAAGTTATCCCGGAGACAGATGAATTAAATAACCTCAAGGTGAATCGATTAATCCTGTGTTGTGGAAAAATATATTATAAACTACACGAAGTTCGACAGCAGAAATACGATAACAGCACAGCGATAGTTCGTGTCGAACAACTCTATCCTTTCCCTCGAGTCGAATTGAAGAAAATTCATGATCAATATCCGAACCTTGAAAATGTGGTCTGGTGCCAGGATGAGCCACGTAACCAGGGTGCGTGGCGAGAATTCAAAAGTCGCTTGAATGAAACTTTTGCCCCTCTATCGTTTCAATATGCAGGTCGTCTTTCGTCGGCTTCTTCTGCGGCAGGCTATATCGCCTTGCATTTGGAGCAGGAGAACAGGCTGGTGCGAGATGCATTCGAATTAATAGACGAATTCGGATTAGAAACAATAATTTCGACACAATAACCAATAATCAAGATTGGAGTACAACATGCAGGTTGAGTTAAAAGTTCCGGTTTTACCCGAATCGGTGACCGAGGGAACGCTAGGCGAATGGCATAAAAAAGTAGGTGATACGGTTGCACTGGATGAAAATGTAGTCGATCTGGAAACTGACAAAGTAGTGCTGGAAATTGTTGCTAGCCGTGCTGGCATCCTGGAATCTATTGCCTTTCAAACTGGCGATACGGTAAAAAATAATGATCTGCTCGGGGTGATTAACACCGATGTTGGCGCAGCACCTGAGGCCGCCAGTGAATCAAAAGCTACTGCAAGCGCAAAAAAGGCAAGCCCATCAGTTAGAAAATTAATAAATGAAAATGACCTTTCAATGGAACAAATAACAGCGACTGGCAAAAAAGGCCAAATCCTGAAAGAGGACGTGCAGCAGCATTTGCAGTCCAGATCCGCCGTGCCTGTAAAAGAAACAACCATGCCTGGTACTTCACCCGCTGTATCGGCAGGCGTCGAGATGTCCACCACGGGTCGAAATGATCGGCGCGTTCCGATGAGTCGATTGCGTGCCAGGATCGCCGAGCGATTAAAACAGGCGCAAAACACAGCGGCCTTATTGACAACCTTTAATGAAGTCAATTTGAAACCACTGATGGATACCCGTGCGAAATACAAGGAGACATTCGAGAAAACTCATGGCGTAAAGCTGGGCATGATGTCATTTTTTACGCGAGCCTCGGTTGAGGCGCTCAAGCGATTTCCCGCAGTGAATGCGTCCATAGACGGCGATGATATCGTCTATCATGATTATTTTGATATCGGTATTGCAGTCAGTTCCGACCGTGGACTGGTAGTTCCGATACTTCGCGATGCAGATCAACTCAGCTATGCTGATATGGAAAAAGCAATTCGATCGATGGGTGAGCGAGCCCAGACCGGAAAGTTAGGAATGGATGAACTTACTGGAGGAACTTTTAGTATCACCAATGGTGGGGTTTTCGGTTCGATGTTATCGACGCCAATTTTAAATCCGCCGCAGAGTGCAATTTTGGGTATGCATTCGATTCAGCAACGTCCGGTGGTAATCAAGAGTGATATCGTAGCGCGTCCAATGATGTATCTGGCACTGACCTATGATCATCGGATTGTTGATGGCAAAGACGCGGTTCAATTCCTCGTCGCTATCAAAAACATACTGGAAGATCCTACCAGGCTGTTGCTGGGTATTTAGCAGACCCGTGTGGGGGGCTATTAAAATTAGCGTGTTAAGCGCTATTTTTCAGACGGGCTGACGACACTGAAATGGCTGTTAGCTGATATTAGCGAGCTGAATTTAACTGGTTTCATTAGCCCAGACCTGATCTCGCTGTTTAGTACCGTGCCATCAATTTCCCTGACGCGTTTACCCCCATCGTCGACAAATATATAGAGGCTATTATCTGCAGCTCTCCATTTTAGTTTCGCCATAATTTTTTTACCGCCCTGTTTTATCTCTACCCAATCGCCTTTTTTTATATTATCTGCTTCAGAGGCGCCAGGTTTTCCCTTATTTCCCCCGGGGGTTACAGAATTTAATGCCTGTAACATTTCACTCGACAACTGATAGATGCCGGTCTGCATGCTCGCGGAGAAGTCTTCAATATCTTCGATTATTATATCCTCGGAGTCTTCATTAATTGCATCCTCGGCGGAACTTTCAATCATTAAATCTTCGGAATCATCGATAATTAAATCCTCCGAATCATCGTTGAACCTGTTGTGTGGATCATAGAAATGTAAATCCTCAGAGTTGTGGATGAGCGAGAATTCGGAGTCGTCGTTGTTAACCGCTGATTTAGTCACCTGTTTTTTATTAGCGGGCAGGGCGAGGTCGTCCGTCGCATTTTTTAGACCAGGAGATGATTTTGCAGTATTGCTGGACATCGTATTTATTGCGGTGCTGATATTACGGTCGCTTTGTCTAATGACCTCTTGGTACTCTAGTCTTAAATATTCTGTGAGGGATTTTTGCAAGCTATTTGACAGTTTTAGTGAGTGCATTCCGCGGATTAGAGAGTGGGCAATATGTGGCCGGATCGCGATTAACTTTTGCAGTTCCTCTGTTGTCGATTTAGGAATCAGTGACCAAACCTGACTCCGCACCATTCTAAGTGTTTTCTCCCAGATTGAAGTTTTTATGCCGTCGGCTAATGCAATTTGTAACAGAAGAGGAAACCAGACCTTGTCAAATAGAATAAATGGTTTGTTTAGAGCAAGTAACGGAATAGTGATATCTTCTATTGTGGATCGCACAAGCCGTTTTATTTTAATGGCCTGATCAGCTTTATATTTTAATTCTTCTTCACTTTTTTGTTTCTTCAGTGCCTCTTCCCTGAATTGTTTCGAGCGCACCTGTTGTTTTTGCTGTTGCAGTCGTTTTTCTTCGCCGATCCGTTGCAGGCGTTGTTCCTCTTCGATCTTTTCCTGACGAGCGTTTTCAATATCTTTTAAGCGTTGTTCTTCAACAATCTCTTCCAGGCGTTGGTCTTCGATATCTTTCAGGCGTTGCTGTTCCGCAATCTTTTCCAGGCGTTCCTCTTCGATCCTTTTCAGTCGCTGATCCTCTGCAACCTTTTCCAGGCGTGCTTCTTCAGTCTGCTTCAGGCGATCGTGTTCCTGCAGCTTTTGTTTTAGTGCTTCGTCCTTAACCTGCTTGTGTAAGTCGTCGATATGGTTTCGATACTGGTTGAGTAATTCCGTATAAGCTTTGAAAGTAACAGCCCGATTATCTATCAACCGATCTATGCCGCTGTTAAGTACCCGACTAGTTGACTGCCCGCTACGTCCTGACTCGACCAGTTCAACCTCTGCCTCGACGACGGAGTCTAGAAGCATGTGCGCAGGGTTAATAGAATCATTAAGGAAACCAGGCTCGTTTATCGCTGACATCAAAATAAAAATCTGCAGTCTTGCGAGCTGCGATTTTACTTCGTCGGCTAAATCCTTGTTGTCAAATATGAAATTGAAAAGAAAAGATACGTGATCTACTTCCTGATCGATTGTAGTAATTTTTAGTGCCGTCAGCTTATTCTTGAGATCAATAAATATATTTTTAAACCGCGGCGACGCTATTTGAGTATTTATCTTATACTCCTGTAACAAACTTAATACCTCATGATTCCGAGAAATTACGATTGATTCTGGCGGTATCTGCTCATTTAGATTTTTTGGGTTTTTGTTGCTGGGTTTAAATTCTTTCGGCGTCGGACGCGCTTTTGAATTTGATTTTTGAGGCGACTCGGAAGCTGAACCTGTGGATCCTGGAGCGAGCGAAACCCCATGCTTGCCCAGCAGGTCGTCAATTTTTCGATAATGGGGCCCAAGGTCTGAAAGCAATTTAACTGCAAAATATCGATATAAAGCAGCTTCGTATTTGGTTTCCAAATTTAAACGCTCGATTGAATTCCGAAAAGAAAAGCAGAGGTTTTTTACACTCAGCGGATTTTCATTTTCCTCAACCTCGGATCGACTGACGCAAACCTGCAGCCTTTGGAACAAGGTTTCATTAACATCGAAGTATTCTTCAGTGTGCTTCTCGATAATAGATTTCAATTCCGGGTTTTGCCCTGGCCCTTCGCGGGCGATGCTATCCGTTCCTCGCCATCCCTGAGCCATATCCCTGTGCGAGCGCGTTCTGCGCATATTTTTGAAATCGTTTAAATTCTTTCTGAGTTGGAAGGCGAACGAGGACTTGATACTGGCTTTCTTATCCGACACCTGTTTGGCGAGATGCTCTATTTCTTTTGAGGTGAGCAGCCAATCGTTGATACCATTAACACCATCGATCATACTGTCCAGCAGACCTTGAATTTCTCTCGTCCAGTAGCCCTTGGCTTTTTCGTATAAATCGACCTGTGATTTAGCCGAGGTATTGTCTGAACTGCCGTTTTCTTGCCTGCTCATTCTTAGTGGTCTGGATGATTTCCTTTCTGGCACTTTATTATAGCCTAAATTGGGCAAATATTTTTGCGACTATTTTCATATAAATGGATGTTTGAATCTATTTCTTATGGAAGCTGTTATATTTCTCTCCGGGCCAGGTGGGCTCTTATTTTTAATCAGCGCATATTGTTTTCTCCATGAGTTTAATCAAATACTTTAGCACGGCTTTTTTAGCTGCTTTTCTAGTGATATTTTCGGCCGGAATCCTGGCTGAGCTGGATCCAGAAATCAGTCGGCAAATAAAACAATTTGACTCAATTTTGACTAAAAATGAAAAGGTCATTCGGCGTTCAAATGCTTTAACCCTGGAGGAACTGACAAAGTTAGAGCAATCTGTGATCAAAATCAGATCCCAGACCAACAAGTGCATTACTAACAACCAGGACAATACGGCAAAAATTGATGGAGAAATTGAATTACTGGGCGATGTGGCCGACCGTGAAAACAGGGATGTAACACAAAAACGTAAAAGTTTGAAAAAACTCAGGGAGAAGCACGAAGCTCAATTGGCAAGTTGCCGTCTGATCATTCTACGCAGTAACCAACTCGTCGAGAAA